>DATNQK010000551.1:0-4151 GCA_036704065.1 Stenomitos sp. | reverse complement strand
AACGGCGACCACTTCATCGGGATTGACATTGACATTGGGCTCTTTTTTGAAGAGCGTCCTAACAAACTGCTGCACCAGCGGAATCCGCGTAGACCCACCCACTAGAACCACTTCATCAATGTCCGTAGGCCGTAAGTTGGCATCTTGCAACGCCTGCTTTACGGGCTCTTGGAGTCGTTGCATCAGCTCTTGACACAAAGACTCGAATTGCCCCCGCGTCAAAGTTACATCTAAATGCTTGGGGCCATCTTCGGTCGCTGTAATAAACGGCAAGCTGATGTTGGTTTCCGGCAAACCCGATAGCTCGATTTTGGCTTTTTCTGCTGCCTCGGTCAGCCGCTGCAAAGATTGGCGATCGCGACGCAGGTCAATACTCTCTTGCTCCAAAAATTGTTCAGCCAGCCAATCCACAATGAGCATGTCGAAATCGTTCCCCCCCAGTTGGGTATCGCCACTGGTCGAACGCACCTCAAACACACCATCTCCAATATCCAACAGGGAGACATCGAAGGTACCACCCCCTAGGTCAAACACCATCACCGTTTGCAGTTCGGAATTGTCTAACCCATAAGCCAAAGCTGCAGCAGTGGGCTCATTGAGAATCCGCTTAATATCAATCCCCGCAATCCGTCCAGCATCTCGCGTTGCTTGACGTTGGGCATCGTTAAAGTAAGCAGGCACCGTCACCACTGCTGCCGTGACCGGTTCACCTAAGTAACGACCAGCCTCTTCCACCAGCTTCTTTAAAATCATGGCGGAAAGTTCCTCGGGGGCAAACTCCCGCTCTAGACGCGGGCATTTAACCTTAATGCCACCCTCTTCATCGCGTCGGATCGTGTAGGGAACCCGCTTTGAATCCGCATTCAGTTCCGCAAATTTGCGGCCCATAAACCGCTTCACTGCATAAAACGTATTTTGAGGATTGAGCACAGCCTGCCGCCGAGCCAATTGTCCAATTAAGCGTTCGCCATCTTTGCCAAACCCAAGCACGGAGGGCGTTGTACGGCTGCCTTCGGCGTTGGCAATTACCACTGGCTTGCCCCCTTCCATGACAGCCACAACTGAATTGGTTGTGCCTAAATCAATACCGACGACTTTTCCCATCCGAGCGGCTTCTCCTATGCAGGTCGCAATTGACGACGAGGTAAAACGACAAATTCAAATAACGAATCTTCGCCCTTATTGTATCCTGACAAGGCAAATCGCCTATGGCATCGCTGGCTGGAGTTGACTCAGGATCAGCGCATACCAGCCTTGAGGATCGGTCCAAATTTTAACAGGCCGCAGACAACTTTCTGGATGGGAGCGACTATGGGCTTGCTGCAACACCGCACTCAGCTCATCCACATCAAATTTGCGTGAAATTTCAGTTTGCAGCAACTCATCCGCGGCAAAGGTGCAGCTAAAGTCCAAAGCCTCTAGCGTAACCGTCTGGGCACAGCGGCTTCTCAAATACATTTCAATTTGATGCTGTTCGCTGTTGTAAATGGCCCGATGCTCAAACTGATCGAGACAAAAATTACCGCCAAAGCGCCAGTTCAAATGGCGCAGCATATTGAGGTTAAATTCAGCCGTCACGCCCTGACTATCGTTATAGGCCGCTTCTAGAACAGCGGTCGGCTTTTGCAAATCTACCCCTAACAGGAAAAATTCTCCTGGCCTAAGGGCATCGCAAATACGGCCAAACAGTTGTGCGCATTGGACGGGGTTGAGATTGCCCAACGAACTCCCCAAAAACATGATCGTGCGCTGGGTATCGGGCTGTGCCTGGGGCAAATGAGCCAAGGCTTCTTCATAGGTGCCCACCAGCCCATGCACCTCTAATTCAGGAAACTGTTGCAATAGCTCCAATGCGCTTTCTTTGAGCATGCTACCGCTCACATCGATGGGTACATAGCGCACGGCACAATGGCGATCGCCATAGGCGCGAAACAACAACCGCGTTTTTGTGGCACTGCCGCTCCCCAGCTCTATCAAATCGCCAGGCCCCACCCAATCCACAATTTCGCCAGCGTATTGATCCAAAATCTGACGTTCAGTGCGCGTTAAGTAGTATTCCGGCAAGTCGCAAATCGCTTCAAACAAAGCAGATCCACGAGCATCGTAAAAATATTGAGCAGATAACGTCTTAGGAGACGCACCTAAGCTGAGCGGAATGTCGGCACCATCCACCGTATCAGACTGCTGTGGGCGACCTTGCAACACTTCAACACAAAGGCGATCTCGACGAGCAGGGGACGAGACACCTGCTGACACAACAAACGAGTCAAAGGGAGACTGAGGATACGGCATAAACGATAGCAAAACCTCTAAGCAAATGGATGAGTCTATTTATGAGAGCCATGTACGCGAGCCATAGGACATCCATCGGTAGAACTGTACGGCTAATCCAGCCTCCTCTTTTCATTGTAGTCAGACCGTTTAAACTCCGCAGAGCCCCAATAGACACACAAAATTTTGGCCCAAACCGAACTTTAGGCCTACACCGTTATTTGGGGGCTTGTCTACTACAGTGTAGGATTATTCCCCTGTAGAAATTTGAACGGTGGGAGGTGCAAACAGCATCACCCCATTGCCCACAATGGCTTTATGGCCAGATAGCGCACAGGCACTTCCAGACACAAAATCTGCAATCCGTTGTGCTTGCACAGGTGCGAGATCCGACAGATTGAACAACACAATTTCGCCATCTCTTAAGGCATTAATTGCTTCTCGAGTTTCCTCAAAGGTTTGAGGAGATAGAAACGCAATTTTATAGCCAGACGCACCAGTTAAAGGCAGTAGGTTTCTCATATAGTCCTCTAGAGAGGGAACGACTGAACGTTGATCCTGGAAGACGCAGTCAACCTTTTGCGATCCCAAATCATTTGCACAGGTTGTCTAAAATCTTAAGTGAAAGGGGCAAAAAAATCCAAAACCTTGAGAAAAGTCACGCATCCTACCTGAAGGCTGGCCCCTTCCAACCGCAACACACCGCAAATCTTGGCCATAATCATACCCAAGCTAGGGCAATTTTTGTTAAATTAACGAACGCTTGCCCCTGTGACTGAACGGAATTATTTCCATCCCTTGCGTCAAGTTCATCGCACCCTTATGTAAAAGGAGTTCCCTTTGCCTACCCTTGGAGTCAACATCGATCACGTTGCCACCATCCGTCAAGCACGCCGCACGGTTGAACCTGATCCCGTTGCAGCTGCCGTACTTGTAGAATTGGCAGGCGCAGACGGCATTACCTGTCACCTGCGCGAGGATCGGCGTCATATCCAAGATCGCGATGTGCAATTGCTGCGCCAAACTGTACGCACTCGTCTCAACCTAGAAATGGCAGCTACGCCTGAAATGGTGGCGATCGCCTTAGCCATCCAGCCCGACTATGTCACCCTAGTCCCTGAGCGACGTGAAGAGGTCACCACAGAAGGAGGACTCAATGTTGCAGGTCAAATCGAATCACTGCGCGCCATTGTAGATCAGCTCCAATCTGCACATATCCCCGTTAGCATGTTTATTGATGCCGACCCAGTCCAAATTGAGGCATCGGCACAAATTTCTGCCCAGTTTATTGAACTCCACACGGGCAAGTACGCAGAAGCAACCACCGAGGCAGCCCAGAAAGCAGAACTCGCCCACTTGGCACAAGGGTGTCAACAGGCGATCGCCTTAGGTCTACGGGTCAATGCTGGCCATGGCTTAACCTACTGGAACGTGCGTCCCATTGCCTTGTTAGAAGGCATGGAAGAACTCAACATCGGCCACACGATTATCAGTCGAGCGGTGCTGGTGGGGCTAGAACGGGCCGTGCGGGAAATGAAGCAGGCGATGTTGGGACAACCTTGGGCATAGGTGCAGTCCTCAGACTCCCCTAACCCTCCGCCGACCATAGAACGGGAAAGGCATCCGGGTCGCTAAAGTCCGGGTCGCCGTTGGGCAATCTGCGGCAAAGCATCTCGTTAAACATATGAATCTCTTTGCCTTGGGGGTTGGTATAGGGTCGGTAGCGGTTGTCTTTATCTTGCAGATGAACCGTCATCGACAACCGAGTCTTTCCTGGTGCGTTGGGAGCACTGCCATGCATCGTCCAGCAATGGTGGAAGCTGACTTGCCCCTTTTTCATGGTCAAGTGCCGTCGCTGAAGCGGATAGCCCTGTTTATGA
>DATNQK010000550.1:0-3661 GCA_036704065.1 Stenomitos sp. | reverse complement strand
AGGCACCTGGACGCAAAGTACACGAAACAGGACTTCCCTTCAATGATGCCAGTGGTGATAGGCTGCGTCGCTGGTTGGGCGTCACCCGCGACCAGTTCTACAACCCGCAGCACTTCGCGATCTTGCCGATGGGGTTGTGTTATCCCGGCAAAGGTACTTCCGGCGACCTTCCTCCTCGTCCAGAATGCGCTGTGCATTGGCGTGCACCACTTTTGGCTCTACTTCAGCAGCTTCAGCTCACACTCGTCATCGGACAGTATGCGATCGCATATCACCTGCCGCAAGAGCGATCGGGTCTTACTGTTGCCGTGCAGAACTGGCAGCGCTATTGGCCAGAGGTGCTGCCAATGCCTCATCCAAGCCCTACCAACAATGGTTGGTTTGCACGTCATAAGTGGTTCGAGGCTGAAGTTGTACCAGAGCTTCAAGCTCGCGTGGCCCAACTTCTTGCGAGTGGCGACTAACCCGCTGTTGCCGAGGTTGCCTCAACTCAACCGTTACCTTACTTGGTCAATTTTGTAAGTGTGTGATCAAGGTTCAGTAACCGTAGGGCAAATTCAAAATTTTTGTGAAGTGATTAACAGATTGAATAGACGTGGCGTACTGAATTCAACGCTTGAAACACTTGGGTCTTGGTGCCAAGATAATGGAGGTTGAGTGATTAAAAGCTCGGATAGATTAGTTTGCAAAAAAATAATGCAAAGGGGGTCTGAGTGCTTACAACGCTTGATAAACCATCTGCTCTAATTCATGAAATCCAACTTGAAAAAGTTGGCACCTGGAATTTGTTCAAATTCAGTGATGCCCTTCAGCTAAGGATGGAAGACCTCCTAGAGAAGAAAAAAGCAGATCAAATGACTCCACCTGAAATTGCTGAACTGGATGCAATTGGAGAGCTAGATCGGATTTTTACGCATATCAATGCGATGCTTGCGGCTCAAAATGCCAATCAGTGACGAACTCAAGCAAGCGATTCGAGCGCGCGCCAAATATATCTGTGAGTATTGTCATTCATCAGAGCGGTTAAGTGCTAATCGATTTACTGTCGACCATGTTGTCCCAAAATCCTTGGGTGGTTCTGATGAGCTTGAAAATCTTGCACTAGCCTGTCGTCGTTGTAATGAGAGGCGCTATAACTTTGTGGCAAGCGTAGATCCTGATACTCAGGAAATTTCTCCTATTTTTAATCCTCGTACGCAGAAGTGGGCAGAACATTTTATTTGGCTAAATCGAGGTGTCGTTATCCAAGGCACAACACCCGTTGGTCGAGCCACTTGTCTGCGTCTTGACTTGAACGATACCCGTTATCCAGAGAATGATTCTATCCGAGCAACTAGGCAGTTCTGGATTCAAACGGGGCTGCATCCTCCAGCAGATGATCCATGTCAAATTTAATCAGCGCAGTGTGTTAGCCACTGCGCTGATTTGAACAGAACGTATGAGGAGTGTTCAAGACTATCCGCCGCTGCTCAATCCCAAAGGGCTACGCTGCCTTTAGCCCACTGTGACGCAACAACGCTTCAGTGCTAGGTTCGCGACCGCGAAAGGCCTTAAACACCTCCATCGGATGTTTGCTACCGCCCAGGGCTAAAACCGTCTCGCGGAAACGACGGCCTGTTTCTACCACCGCCGCATCATTGTCTAAGCCAGCCTCTTCAAAGGCAGCAAAAGCATCGGCACTTAATACTTCTGCCCACTTGTAGCTGTAGTATCCCGCTGAGTACCCACCCGCAAAAATATGCCCAAACGAACATAAGAACGCATCTTCTGGCAATGGTTTAAGCACTGTTGCGGTTTCGGCAATGCGATCGCGTAAGTCCCGAATGGTTTCACCACTGCCGGGTTGATAACGATGGTGGAGTTCCAAATCCATCTTGGAGAAATACACCTGACGTAGCGTTCCACTGCCGCTCATAAACGTGCGAGCTGCCAAAAGACGCTGATAGTATTCCTCCGGTAGGGGTGCGCCCGTTTCGTAATGTCGCGCCATGCCAAATAACGTCGTGCGATCGTAGCACCAGTTTTCCATGAACTGACTGGGCAACTCGACTGCATCCCACTCCACATTATTAATGCCTGCTGCATCGGCATAATCGACGCGGGTGAGCATGTGGTGGAGGCCATGCCCAAACTCATGGAAGAGGGTTTCCACTTCCCTAAAGGTCATCAAACTGGGCTTGCCATCAACAGGTGGGGTTTGATTGCATACCAAATAAGCCACTGGCGTTTGCAGTGTGTTGCCAGACTTCTCACGACCGAGGCAATCGTCCATCCAAGCACCGCCGCGCTTTTCGGCAGGTCGGCTGTAGGGGTCGAGGTAAAAGTGGGCGATCGTTGTTCCTTGTTCGTTGGCAATGCGGAAGTAACGCACATCGGGATGCCACACTGGAGCCTCCCCATCCGCTGCGGTTACAGTGACGCCAAACAAGCGATTAACCAAACCAAACAGCCCCTCTAACACTTGGGGTAATGGGAAATACGGTCGTAAATCCTCATCGCTTAACTCGTACTTCGCTTCGCGTAACCGCTCCGCCCAAAAACTCACATCCCAATGCTTGAGTTCAGTGCCCGTTTCCACCCCTTGGGAGGCCGCAAAGGTCTTCAGTTCTGCCAATTCTTGCTGAGCGGCTGCATAGCTGGGCTGACGCAGTTCTTCCAATAGCCCTTCTACCGCAGAAACACTCGGGGCCATCTTGCTGGCAAGGCTGACTTCAGCAAAGGTGTTGTAGCCAAGCAACTTGGCTTCTTCTTGGCGCAGCTTCAGAATTTGCTCAATCAGTTGGGAGTTGTCATACTCGCCCGAGGATGCGCGCTGAATAAAGGCACGGTATAGCGTTTCGCGCAGATCGCGGCGCTGGCTATGCTGCATGAATGGGCCATAGCTGGGAAAGTCTAAGGTGATGCGCCACGGGCCTGCTTCGGGTGTGGCGTCTGACGCGCCTGCTTCCCTCGCACTTTGGGCCGCGAAGCCTAAAAGGCTGGGGGGTAGACCTGCAATTTCCTCTGGGGTGTTTAAGGTGAGGCTAAAGGCCTTCGTTGCATCCAACACATGATTTGAAAACTGCGTGGAGAGATTGGCGAGTTCCAACTGAATCGCATTGAAGCGATCGCGATCTTCCCCGTCTAACCCAACCCCCGATAGTTCTGCATTGCGCAAGGAACTTTCCACAATTCGCTGTTGTGCTGGTTCTAGCCCAGCCCAGGTTTCGCTGTTGCGGATGGCCTTAAAGGCGTCATAAAGGGGACGGCTCTGGCTAAAACGGTTATAAAACTCCACCACCTTGGGCTGTACTGTTTCATAGGCCTCTCGTAGCTCAGGGCTATTTTTCACACCCATGAGATGGCCCACAATTCCCCAACTCCAGCGCAACTTTTCCCCAATCGCATGGAGGGGTTCCACTAGGCCTTCCCAAGTGGGTTGTACCGTGTTTTCTAACTCAGTTAGCGCGCTTTCTAATTCGCCAATTAACGCTGTCATGGCTGGGACCACATGCTCAGGCTGTACCGCATCAAAAGGGGGTAAGCCATGTCCGTGGAGCAAGGGATTGTCAGAACGCAAAGTTGTGGATGTTGCAGAGGCAGTCATAGGTTTTCAACTTAAAGACTAAAGCGGAATTACTTCGAGTTGTGTTTTCTATTGTGACGTATGTTTAAGAACTTT
>DATNQK010000549.1:0-6886 GCA_036704065.1 Stenomitos sp. | reverse complement strand
ACCACTTTCGATCAGGTCGCGGATCATTAAAGTGGTACCTAAAACCGAGCGACCCACCCGACAGGTGAGGCCGATAATTTGATCTTGACGATTGCGAAGGGCACTAATGCGGTGGAGCGTACGTTCAATTCCCGCTCGATTGTCGCCGCTAAAGTGGCCGACGCGACTGATTGAGTAATCTAGATCTTCGCGGGTAACAACCGCCTCGGATAATCGATCTGCGGCTTGCGGGAAGCGCGCTTCAGGTTCGCGGCCTAAATCTAAAACGACTTCAATGAGTTCGGATTTACGAGGATGTTGTTGAAGGCGATCGCTCAGATCAGGGGGCAAAATATGGAGAAGCTTATCGAGATCGTCAGTAATAACTTGTCGTTCCTCGATGGCTACTGCTACGGGTTCAACCATGATGTTGTAGAGGCGAATATCGCGAAATAAGTGGATTGCTGTAGAGTCACAGAGAGCATTTCCCTACCGAAGGTAAGGGTTAGATGATCGGATAAACCGATGTGGAACGGAACATATGCAATCCCCCCTCTTGAGACGCGATTTCCCTGTTTCGGTCAGGGTGCTGCACACATTCTGACAAAGATTACGGCCAACTGACTACGGATTTTGGGGTAAATGCAAGAAAGCGTTAGTATCATGGTTGCTGATATCCTCAACGGTTCACGATTGATGTGGGGTAAACTGCAAATCTCTGTTGTATAAACAGCCATAGACGCGCATCCTACAACATGTAAGCCGTCAAAGTTGGTTCTTCCATAGCTGAGTCTGAAGAGGAACCCTTAGGACAGCACTCAGAGGATTAACCGAGGCGTTTTGCCTCACTTTAGATTTGGCGCTCAAAAACTGCTAATGCAGTCATCCTAGTGGTGCAGATCACTGCTTATGACGTTTTGTGTCACAGCGCAACATTCGACTTCTGGGGATGATCTTCATTATCGAACCCGATTTTGTAAAGGTGTTCATCATGAAATGCAAAATACTCTCTCCCAAACAGGGGTTACTGATCCAGAAAAGATCGATCAACTCTCCTAATTACATGCACTGGATGTTCATATCCTATATCGCAAGCATCTGCTTCTTTTTTGGCATGATTTTGATGCTAGACAACGATAAAGACGTCCCTGGGCCTGAAAGGTCTCACATAGGCATCGTAGCCTAGGTGTAATCTAGGAATGCAAACAGGGAGGGCCGCAGTTTAGGAATTGGTAGGATGTTTGCCGCTACCCAATTGAGTATCGTCTAGAGACGTGACTGTAGCAGGAATCGATGTGGTTACACACGAGGGTTGCGGTCTTATTGTTTTAAGGCTTGGGTTGCAAAAATTGTTGAATTAAGGCAGTGAGTTGCTTGAGTTTTACTGGTTTGCTCAGGTATTCGTTGGCTCCCGCTGCCAGACAACGTTCGCGATCGCCAATCATGGCTAGGGCGGTTAAGGCAATGATGGGAATCCTACTGAGATCCGGTAAGCGGCGAATGTGTTGAATGGCTTCTAACCCATCCATGCCGGGCATCTGAATATCCATAAGAATTAAATCAGGAAGTTGGCACTGAACGAGGGTGATCGCCTCTTGGCCATTTCGTGCGATGAGCAGACGATACCCTTGCTGTTCTAGGTATAGGGAAATCGTCATGATGTTGTCTTCATTGTCTTCTACTAACAGAAGTAAGGGAGAGTTGGTAGGATCGGGTGAGCTTGGCTCATGCCTAGAAGTCATTGGTGCGGTTGGTTCCGGAAGGGATGATTGAGCAATTGTATAAGGGAGATCAATCGTAAAGCAACTTCCAATTCCAACTTCACTGGTTACGCCTACTACTCCGTTGTGTAGTTCGACAATTCGCTTAACGAGTGCTAATCCTAGGCCTGTGCCTTCATACTGCCGATTCAGCGCACTATCGACTTGAATAAACGGTTGAAATAATTTGGAGAGATGTTCTGGAGCAATGCCAATTCCTGTGTCTCGGATAGAAAATCGTAGCCAGGAACTCGTCCCTTGATCTGTTCCAGGTGGGTTCAAGGGGTGAACGTCTAAAGTAACGCATCCTTGGTTGGCGGTAAATTTCACTGCGTTACTGAGGAGGTTAATCAAAACCTGTTTAATGCGTCGCTCATCCACTGATAGAGGCGGTAAGTTAGAAGGTAGCTTCAGCTCCACTTTAATTTCTTTCTTGTGGGCTTGTTGCTTAATAAAGTCAAGGCTAGCGCGACAGAGGATGGACACTGACGTTGGGCTACAGTCTAATTCAAGTTGCCCAGATTCTACTTTGGCGAGGTCTAAAATATCGTTGATCAGTGAGAGTAAGTGTTGTCCTGTGCGTTCAATGGTTTGCAAGGCATTGCGTTGCGGCACATTAATCTCACCAAAGACTTCATCTTGTAACCCTTCTGACATCCCTAGAATGGCGTTGAGGGGGGTGCGCAGTTCATGGCTCATGTTGGCTAAGAACTCGTCTTTGAGTCGAGTGGCCCGCGCCAGTTCTTGGTTAGAAAGGGCAAGTTGATAGTTGCGTTCCGAAAGTTGTTCTTGGGCTTGCTGCCGCTCTGTGAGTTGATGCTGTACCTGCGCGAACAGGCTGGCTTGTTGAATGGCGATCGCCAATTGATTGGCAATTTCTTGCGCTACTTGAATCTCAAACGTTTGCCACTGGTGAGGGGCGGAACAGTGGTCAATACAAAGCAATCCCCATAATTCATTGCCTTGTAGCAAGGGAACCAGTAAATGAGCACGAATTTGGAACTGGGTGAGAAGATCACTGAGACAGGTATTGAGCGGGGAATTATAAATATCTGAGGTTGCTTGTACGCGGCCTTGTTGATAGAACGGTTCGTGCTCCTGGCTAAAGCAATGATCACAAATCGCTAGGCCTAGAATGGAGGGGAAACCAGAAATGACTGCTTCGGCAACAAAGTGGCCCCCTCCGAGCTGTGTACCAGGCTCAAACTGTAAGATACTCACGCGCTCGGCCTGACTCCAATGCAGAATTTCCTGGCAGGCGGTGTCGAAGATGGTTTGTAGATTGAGAGACTCGCGAATCCGTTGTGTAATTTCGCGCAGCAAGGTTTCGCGATTTGCTTGCTGACGGACGCGACCTTCGCTAATTCTAAGCTCTGTGGTGCGTTCCGCAATCCGTTGCTCTAGAGACTGATTCAGTTCTTGCAAGGAATGTTCGGCTTGTTTGCGCTGCGTAATATCTTCGGAAAAGATAATAACGCCGCCGATGACATCCGTCGCTGAGTGCCATGGATGCGCTTCCCAGCGGATCCATTGCTGTGTACCATCTGGGCGGATCAGCAACTCTTCATCGCATTTTTCAATCGTTCCAGCCAAGCACCGTTGATGCACCTCGTGCCAGCGTGTAGGAAGCTCACTGAAGACCTCATCATGCGATCGCCCAATCAACGATTCCACTGAATCTAAGTGGTAGTCATTGACCCAGCGTTGGCTTGCCATCACATACTGCATCTGCCGATCAAACATGGCAATGCCAGCCGGTGCATATTGGGCAAATAAGTTTAGAAGATATTCCCGTTGGCGCAGGGCAGCTTCCGATTGTTCGCGTTCAGCAGCGACCCGCTTACGTTCGCTAATATCGCGGCAACTACAGAAGCGGATATACTCGCCTTCCCACTCCACAATATTGCTACTCACTTCCACTGCAAAGGCTGAGCCATCTTTGCGGCGGTGTTTTGTTTCTAAAATTCTTGTTTTGCAACTGAGGACAGTCTGCATATTTTGCTGTAGTTCTTCTGTTGTAAACTGGCAATCCCAGTCATAAACACTAAGTTCTGCAACTTCTGCTGATGTATAGCCCAGCATTTCCGCAAATCGAGGATTGGCTTCTAATACTTGACCTGCTTCATTAAGAATGACAATGCCATCAAAGGCTGTATTAAATAAGGTCTGAACCCGCAACAGTTCTTTGGCTAAGGCATGTTCGGCTTGTTTGCGTTCAGTAATATCAATATCTACCCCGGCCATCCTCACGGCTGTGCCCGAGTCATCATAAAACACATTCCCTTTACTGCAGGCCCACCGAATCGTTCCGTCTGGTCGGACAAAGCGAAACTCGATATCGTAAGCGTCACCTTGATCAATGCTGCGGTGAATGGCTGCGAATACTCGCTGGCGATCTTCTGGGAAGATCATGGCAGACAGGGTTTCAATGCTTCCGTCGAAGGTGCCAGGTTCTATTCCCATCAGCTCTTGCAGGCTCTCTGACCAGATGATTTGATTGGTATCGATATGCCAATCCCAATTCCCCATGCGGGCTGCGCCTAATGCAAGCCGTAGCCGTTCTTCGCTTTTTCGTAAGGCGATTTCTGCTTCGATGCGATCGCTGATGTCTTTCACCACGCTCAGGATGCAGAGTTGTCCCCCAATTTCAACCAGTTGGCAGGACAGCAGACCCGTAAATGTTTCACCAGATTTTTTACGGAAGGTAGCTTCGTGATTTTGGATAGTGAGTTCAGTTTCCAAGAGCGCCGTGATTTGATCGCGTTCTTCTGGATTGGCCCATAACTGTAAGCCCACCGTTGATTGCCCAATCGCCTCTGAATGGCGGTATCCCGTCACGTGGGTAAATTGAGGGTTAGTATTGATAATTTTTCCATCGCTGGCTCGAGTGATGACGATGGCATCAGGACTAGATTGAAAGGTTGCGGCAAACTGTGCTTCGCTTTCTTGTAATGCCCATTCTGAAAACTTTCGTTCACTAATGTCGCGGATGGCAAAAACTTGAACGGCTCTTCCTTGATAAATGCACTGCTGCCCTCCGCCTTCAATATGAATCAAGCTGCCATCTTTTTTGATCCCTATTGCTTCATAGGACAGCTCAGATTGGGTTTCAATATGTTTGAGAATAACTTCATAAGATTCTGGTGTGAAGAAATCAACGACTGCCTTCCCGAGGACTTCCTCTACCTCATAGCCAAATAAACGAGCGAATCCTACATTCGTTTCAATAATCTGCTCGTCGGCTTGGATGATCATTCCTTCAAAGATGGAGCCCAATAAGGCACGACACTGCTGTTCATGCTCTTCTAGTCTCTGTTCTAATGTTTGACGAGCAATGACTTCTAATTGCAGTGCTGCTTTTAGCTCCTCTACTTCCTGAGCTTTTTGCTGAAGTTTTGCTTCTAATGTGGCGTTTAAGTTGTGTAATTCCTGTTCTTTTGCTGCTGCGGCAGTGATGTCACGGCTGATGTGGAGGACTGCATGAATGGCTTCCCCTGGATCAGGCATTGGAAGAAAGGTGTCTTCGCAGTGTCGCATTCCCTGGGCAGTAGCAAAGCTGATCTCAGTTTTGAGGGGCGCTTTGCTCTGAAATACAGCTTCTTGCTTTGCTGCTAGCTGTGCTAGCCAGTCGGCTGGCAGATCGAGTTCATGTCCTGTTTTGCCTAAAACATCGCTTGCATCTAGGCCTAAGGTGAGCAGCCCCGCTGGATTGGCATACAGATATCGTCCTGCCTGATCGCATACATACGAAGCATCGGGCGAGTTTTCTAGAAGTACACTGAGCACTTCAAGCTGGACCGCTAATGAAAACCGGTTAATATCTGCCATGACGCTCTGGGAAGAAGCCCTGAAAAATAAAAAAGCTTTAAAATTTATTTAGATCGAGTCTTTACCTGAATGTATTCATTTTTACCAAAGTTTCTTTGTATAATGCTTGACCTCCTGAAATTCATTTTCAAAAAATTTAAAGAGATTTTGTATTTTTGATTTGCGATGGGTTAACCCTGCCATTATCGATGTGAATCGCTATACACCATCCTGAATGTTACAATTCTGCAGCAAAGTCTTGTAAAAAAGCTCAATTGCAGCTACTCAGATTTGGAATCAATTCCCATAGGGTACCATCCTTAAGAATTCCCAAGGTGGAATTAAATAGTGCAATTTTGCAGCAGTAAAGATTTTCCTGATAGAGCCACGTAACGAAAAAGATAAGGCCTCAATGTGCGATCTCGCATGCTGTATCTACTTTGAGCTTAGGAGAAGAAATTAAGGAACAACCAGAGAAAAATCCGTAGAGTTGAGTTTTTTTGTTCTATTATGAACACCTTATTTTTTAAATCATTTTGCATGGTGCTAGGGTTTCTGGATGGTGGTAGATCTGCTATGATGATTTTTGTACATCAATCAAATCATATTTCCTTTTGCTAAATCTGATGCTTAGAGTCTGGTTCTCTGGTTCGACCCTGCGGCTTGACTGGAAGCGTTGTAGCGCAACGGTGTTGTACCGTTGTGCTTCGGTTTGGAGGATGTGGCGGTGACTGAGCAGCGTAAGATTCTGCATATTGATAGGGATGCTTTTTTTGCTTCCGTCGAGCAACGGGATCATCTCTCATGGAGAGGGTTGCCGATTGTGGTGGGTGGTCGTCCAGGGGCGAGAGGGGCGGTGGCTGCTGCGAGTTATGAGGCCAGGCAATACGGTATTCATTCTGCAATGCCCAGCCGCATTGCGCCTCAAAGCTGATTTAATCCAACACTTTGGTAAGGTTGGGTCGCATTACTACAACATCACCCGAGGAATTGATCCGCGAGGTGTGAACCCGAATCGTATTCGTAAATCGGTTGGGGCAGAGAAAAGCTTTTTCCCAGATTTGGGCGATCGCCAACGGATGGTGACTGAACTAGGGGTGATCGCGGCAATGGTGGAGCAACGGTTGCATAGCAGACAAGGCGTAACAATTACCCTGAAGCTCAAATATGCAGACTATCAGCAGATTACCCGCAACCGAACCGTCAGACATCCTTTCTCGACCACCGCAGAGATTTTCCAGGTCGCAGTTGACCTGTTCAATGCAGCGCTAGATCCTGAGCGAGCGGTTCGCCTTTTTGGGGATTACAATTGCAGGGTTCTGCGAGGCAACCCCTTGCAT
>DATNQK010000548.1:0-7935 GCA_036704065.1 Stenomitos sp. | reverse complement strand
CTTGAATAATAGGGTCAATGAGCGTCTCAGACCAAATAAAGGCGCAAACCGAGATCTGAGGGCGCGAGACCGTTGGGTCAGGAAAGGTCATAGCGCCAGATTGGACAATAAAATAAACAGGCCTAATTAATGCGTTGTCTTAATTAAAGATATATTAAGAACGAGGCAGCGATTAGAGATCTCTTAATCATACGGGTTTACCTCTGCACCAGTACAGAGGCATGACAATCATAAACAATTTAGGGGTTTATCGCCTCTGTGGTTCCCGCATGGTTTTATGACCTGATTTGGTTATGAGCGTTTGCCTGCTGTTGTCCTGTTGTTTCAAGTCTTATGCCTCCCACTCGGTCTCAACTACGGTGCCTATACCTACAAATCCGAGAGGATGTTCATACTCGGGCTGAAGAATTCCAGGAGTTTGTATTCTATAGCGGATTAGAACCACACCAGTTTGTCACGCTGAATGTGTTTGACACTCCTTGTTTTGGTGCAGAAATTGCCGCTCAGTTCGATGCAGTTTTTGTTGGCGGCTCTAGCGATGCTTCTGTTTTACAACCGCTTCAGTATCCGTTTGTTGAACATGCTAAGGCGCTGATGGCCTATTGCGTAGAGTTGAGTATTCCTGTCTTTGCCTCCTGTTTTGGATTCCAGTTAGTGGTGGAAGCGCTTGGGGGAAAAGTCATCGCCGATCCAGAGCGGATGGAGATGGGTGTTTATCCGATGCAGCTCTCAAAGGCGGCCCAAACCGATCTCTTATTTCATGACATAGAAGATGGTTTTTTAGCGATTTCTGGACATAAGGAACGTGCCCTTACATTACCCAGCAATACTATCTGTCTGGCCTCAAGTGAATTGTGCCCCTTCCATGCTCTCAAGGTTGAGGACAAACCTTTTTATGGGTTTCAATTTCATCCAGAGTTAAATCCTCAAGACTTAAGCGCTCGAATTCGGCGCTATCAAGATCGATATTTGAAAGATGCGACTCACTTACAGCAGGTTTTAGATTCGCTCCAAGAAACACCACAGGCCAATCAACTAATTCATAAGTTTGTAGACCGTGTTCTCTTGGCTTCACCTTCTTTTTAACGATGAACCCAGTGTGCACTGATCTGATCTTAGCGTAAGCACTAGGCAACGGGCTCCAGTGTTACCTATCCTCAGATACAGACACATGACTGGATAAAGAGAGAGGTATAAACAAAGCCTCGGCAACCATTAAAATTCTTGAGTCGTTTATAACCCAACCAATCGGGATGATAGGATTTGAACCTACGACCCCCTCGTCCCGAACGAGGTGCGCTACCAAGCTGCGCTACATCCCGGTTTGTAGCTCCGAATTTTAATACTACACTACTCTTCGCAGGAGTAACAATCCAAACCTAGGGCGAATCAACATCAGTCTATTTTGCTGTAACAGTTAGGGCAGTTCAGAGTCTTGTACGCTAACTGGAACCTTTGCCACCGTAGCTGGCCCCTGCCACATCTGACTAGAAGTCTGGGCGTGCGTTTTCGATTCCTTTAAAGTTGCGCTACGGAATTGAGTCCATAGGTCGGGCAGGCGATCGCGTTGATTCACCAAGTAAATACTCACCAACGTCAAACACACCCCAAAGAGCTGAACCGAACTCAACACCTCTGACAAAAACAAATTCCCAAAGGTCAGGGCAAACACAGGGGTTAAAAACGTCAGCGCACTTAAGCTCGTCAAATTTCCCTTAGACGCAAACCAAAAAAATAATCCATAGGCGATCGCACTACCAAAGACCGTCGCGTAAGCCATCGCCATCCAGCTTTGTAGCGTCAAAGATTGCCACTGCTGGTCTTCCCATAGCCATGACCCCAGCATTAGCGGGACACTGCCAATGACCATGTGCCAACCCGTCGCCACCACTGGATCTGCATAGCGACTCACCCGACCAATCATGACCGTGCCCACCGCCATCGAGAGCGCAGCCAATAGCATCCAACTTTCGCCACCCTGAAACCAAGATTGCAGGGCATGAACAATAGACCCACTTGATGCAGACCAACTCACATGGCCCTGCACCAAAGCAATCCACCATTGATCCGGCAAGCCAATACAGCTAATCCCAGCAATGCCAATCAAAAGTCCAAGCCAGCCCCATATCCTCACCCGCTCGCCATACAGCCACCAGGCCAATAACGCCACCGCTAACGGCTGTGAGTCAATCATCACAGAGCCTAACCCCGCTCCAGTTCGGGACAGACCCGTCACCAAAAAACCCTGAAACAGCGTTACATCAACCCCTGCGAATAACACAATCCATAACCAAGCGCGCCACCCACGCGGCTGCGATCGCCCCATTGTCATCGCAGCACCCAACACGAGTAGACCCGCTGGCAACATGCGCAGCGTACCCAAAAAAAACGGACTCGTCTGCGCCATGACCCCCTTCATTGCCACCATCGCTGTGCCCCATAAAAAGAAGGGCGCGATGAGCAACATGCGTTGAACAAATCCGTTTATAGGGAGGGAAGAATTCTGCATGATTGCACAAGGTGATGAGGGATGAACTTAAAACTTTGACTCAGATTTGGCATACTTCAAAGGCCTGCAACGACCTTGGCATATGGATCTAGAGCTTGAGGCTCTATTCTATCCTGAGTGACTGTAATATATTGTAACAATAGTTATAAATCGTAGACCTTCGGGCCTAGGGCAGCGAGTTTAGCAACCCTTTCCTCACGCCTGCGTCATTGCAGCAGATTGCAAAACCCTAGGTCAAAGGTGTAGAAAACCGAAACAGTCCCCTGAACGGGCCACGCTACAATCAACACTACGCCTACCAAGCGCTTATTGTTCATTCCCAATTGATTGCCCATGATATGGCCGTTTAAGTCTGGTGCTCGCAAACAAATTGCCAAAATCGAAGTCAAGGGCGCGATCGCTGGAGGCACACGCAAGTCTGTTTTAGATGCCCTCAAAACCATTGAAGAACGAGGATACCCTGCCCTACTGCTGCGCATCGATAGCCCCGGAGGGACAGTAGGCGACTCTCAAGAAATCTATAGTGCCCTTAAGCGCTTACAAGAAAAGGTCAAGATTGTGGCCAGCTTTGGCAACATTTCAGCCTCTGGTGGGGTTTATATCGGGATGGGTGCCCATCACATCATGGCCAACCCAGGAACCATTACCGGCAGTATTGGCGTGATCTTGCGAGGCAATAACTTAGAGCGTCTGTTAGATAAAGTAGGCGTCTCTTTTCAAGTTGTTAAATCTGGCCCTTACAAAGATATTTTGGCCTTTGATCGAGAGCTAACCGAACCAGAACAGCAGATTTTGCAAGCCCTCATCGATTCGAGCTACAGCCAATTTATCCAGACCGTTGCAGATGGCAGAAAGCTAGACCTAGACACCGTTCGCAGCTTTGCTGATGGACGCGTTTTCACCGGACAACAAGCCCTTGAACTCGGACTCGTTGATCGTCTTGGGACTGAAGAAGACGCCCGTCGTTGGGCAGCAGAGCTCGCAGGACTCGATCCGGATAAAACAAAATGCACCCTAATTGAAGAGCCCAAGCCGATTTGGAATCGCTTTGTGCCTGGAAATCAGCAGCTTAAGGGGTCTCCTTACGTCTTAGGCAAGGACCTTCAAGGCTGGTTGAATTTTGAAATGGCAACCAACGGATTGCCCTTATGGATGTACCGTCCTTCAGGAGAACTGTAGAATAGAGCCTGAATTGTCCTTTGAAGATGTCAAGTTTGCTAACAGGTTGCTGATGACGACTCTATTCTGGGGCATGATCAACCTATGGAGGGTACACCGGTGACGTGGAGAGTTAGGGCCATTCGCGGAGCAACCACTGCTACAGAGAATTCTGTTGTCGCAGTGCGTGAGGCAGTTAATGAACTGCTCGATGAGATTGAAGCGCACAACTCACTGGATTTGGATGAGGTGGTAAGCGTGACATTCTCAGCAACACGCGATATAGATCGGGTTTTCCCAGCGGCGATCGCTCGACAGCGGCCCAATTGGCAGCATGTCGCTCTTTTAGATGTGCAGCAAATGTACGTCAAAACAGATCTTCCTTACTGTATCCGCTGCTTAATTCACTTCAACACGCCAGACCCCGCGCTCTCAATACAGCACGTCTATCTGCGTCAAGCCCGGAACCTACGGCCCGACTGGAGTTTGTCCGAAGCCACGCTACAAATCACAACAGCGGGATAGGAAGACTCAACCCTTTAGGTTTCTCTAAGGTCAGTCTTATCTTCGCCACGCTCAATAGGAGGCAACCATGTCCATCACAACCTCACTCGTGAAGGATTTTATGACGCCTAATCCGGTCGCCATTTTGGAAACCGAGTTGGTTGAAGCTGCGGTTAAGCTCATGGAGGAGCGACAAATTAGTGGTTTACCTGTGGTAGACAGCCAGAACCATGTCACTGGCCTACTTTCTGAAGAGGATTTATTGGTTCGAGAATCTCCTCTGAAACCGCCCCTCTACATGACCCTTCTAGGCAGCATTTTCTACTTAGAATCTCCCGATCAGTTTCACCAACACCTTAAAAAATCGTTGGGTATGCTGGTGCAAGATGTCATGACTGGGAAGCCCGCCACCATCGCCCCCGATGCGCCCCTATCCGATGCAGCCCATTTGATGATAGAAAAGCACATCAACCGATTACCAGTCGTGGATGCAGATCAAACACTGGTGGGCATCATTACCCGTCATGATCTCGTCAGCGCGCTTAAACCAGGCGTCTTTACTACACCTGAAGGTTGATGGTCTGAATCGGTAAGAGTCATCTCAGGCTAATGGGATTCCCAATTCGCAACCCTGTACCCCAGACCGCTCATCAACCCCTGTTGGGTAAATCCGCATAGAACGGTCATGCCCCCTCAAAATAGATGAAGTGCAATTTAACAGCATGTGGTAGTCTATCAGGCATTGAGGTTGGCCGGAGAGGGACTGTGGCAAAGCAGAAAGTTGGGTTACTGTTTGGCGGATGCTCTGGAGAACATGATGTCTCGGTGGTTTCAGCAGGTGCGATCGCCAAAGCTTTGGCTTGCACCAGCGCTCAGGCATCGCAAACAATGGCCAACAGCGATAGATATGAGGTGATTCCTTTTTACATCCGTAAAGATGGCAGTTGGTGTACAGGTGCGGTTGCACAAGCCGTGTTGGAAAGTGGCAAACCCAGCGGGTGTGCCGAGGACATCAATCGGTGGCAGTTTCCTAGCGAAGCGGCAGCTATTGATGTGTGGTTTCCGATTTTGCATGGTCCCAACGGCGAAGATGGCACCATCCAAGGACTATTACAACTGGCGCAAGTCCCCTATGTTGGGTCGGGCGTATTGGCCTCCGCAGCAGGGATGGACAAAATTGCCATGAAAACACTGTTTGCAGCCGTGGGATTACCTCAGGTGAAATATGCAGCGGTGAGCCGTTCCCAAATCTGGTCGGATCCCTGTGTGTTTACGCAGCTTTGCGATCGCCTAGAGACAGACCTTGGCTATCCTTGTTTTGTCAAACCCGCGAATTTGGGCTCTTCGGTGGGCATTTCTAAAGTGAGATCGCGCGCTGAATTGGAAGTTGCCCTAGATAATGCCGCCAGCTACGACCGACGCATTATTGTCGAAGCAGGGGTTGTAGCCCGTGAAGTTGAGTGTGCCGTCCTCGGCAATGATCGGCCCCAAGCTTCGGTAGTGGGGGAAATCACCTTCGACAGCGACTTTTATGACTACGAAACCAAATACACCGCTGGTAGAGCAGGAATGACGATTCCTGCCCAGCTTCCATCAGACATTGCCACACGCATCCAGGAAATGGCGATTCAAGCTTTTCAGGCCATTGATGGCGCAGGGTTAAGCCGAGTCGATTTTTTCTATGTTGAAGCAACGGGCGAGGTGCTGATTAACGAAATCAATACCCTGCCTGGGTTTACCGCAACCAGCATGTATCCTGAGCTCTGGGCAGCCTCTGGCATTCCCTTTCCCACCCTAGTGGATCGGCTGCTGCAACTGGCCATTGAACACCATAGCCCTCAGGAGTCGGTTGCATAGGCCAATGATGGCACATCAAATCCTGGGCATATCAGCGTGGCTTGCTGTGGTATTGGTCGCGGCTGAACTGACCGCTCGGTTCAGCCCCGTGAGCAGTGAAGTTTCGCGCAAGATTGTCCATATTGGCATTGGCAACGTGATTCTGTTGGCTTGGTGGCTGCAAGTTCCAGCCTGGGTTGGGATTGCAGCCGCAGTGTTGTCGAGTGGGTTAACGTTGATTTCCTACGCTTATCCAGTGCTCGCCAGTATTAGCGGCGTGGGACGCAACAGTTGGGGCACGTTTTTCTATTCCGTCAGTATTGGGGTGTTGATTGCTTACTTCTGGCCTCAAAATTTACAAGCCCATGCGGTGCTAGGCGTGTTGGTGATGACTTGGGGCGATGGGTTAGCAGCGTTAATTGGCCAGCGTTTTGGCGCCCACCGCTATGAGATTTTAGGCATGACGAAAAGTTGGGAAGGCACAGGCACAATGGCCCTAGTCAGCCTAGCACTCAGCAGCAGCATTTTAATTTACGCCTATGGGTTTTCTACCCCCGTTGTTATGACGGCCATCTGCGTTGCAGCCACGGCAACTGGGCTAGAAGCATTCTCCAAATTTGGCATTGATAATCTAACCGTTCCGTTAGGCAGCGCCTTCTTAAGTTTTGGGCTGGCTCAGCTTTGGTTAATATAAGCACCCTGCAAACTCTATCAAGCAGCAATCTATAACAATCTATTCAGAACAACGGATTAGCCTAAAAGGCGCGAAAACTGATGACCGCGTTCTTCCGGCTGAGTTGAGTCAGTTTAGGAAGCAAGGACACAAAACAAGCTATAAAGAAGACCAGAGCGTCTATCACTATTTATGCGCGGGGAACGCTTAAGGTCATGGCAGATACACAGCCCAGAGATGTTCAAGTCATGCCCATTGGGGCGGAAACGACGATTGTGCGATCGCGCAGTTGGACTCGGTTGAAGTTTGAAATCGAATACAGCTTGCAGCGGGGAACCACTGCCAACGCCTTCCTCATCCGAGCAGATCGCTTAGCGTTGATTGACCCACCTGGGGAAACATTTACAGAACTGTTTATCAATGCGCTGCAAGCACGCCTGGACCTAACGACGCTCGACTACATCATCATGAGTCGGGTGAATCCCAACCGCTGTGCCACCCTCAAGGCCCTCCTCGCCCTTGCCCCGCAAGCAACCATTGTGGCCTCGAATCCAGGAACAATTGTCCTGAAAGAGAACCTCCCCGAATTGACCCAAACCGTACTAACCGTTCGTGGAGAGGAAGTCCTGGATTTGGGTCAAGGCCATGTGCTGAACTTTATTCCCACACCCACCCCACGCTGGCCCACGAGTGTCTGTACCTACGACCCAGCCACTCAATTTATGTTTAGTGACAAATTCTTTGGTGCGCACATTTGTAGCGCTCAAGTGTTTGATGAAGGCTTTCAATCGCTGCGCGAAGATCGACAGTATTACTACGACTGTCTCATCGCTCCTAATGCGCGACAGGTGGAAACTGCCCTCGATAAGCTCGCAGAATATCCCGCACAGGTGTATGCCACGGGCCACGGGCCACTCGTGAAATACGGTTTCGCTGAATTGACCGAGTCTTACCGCACCTGGAGCCAAGCCCAGAAAGAGCAAGATCTATCGGTTGCGCTGTTGTTTGCCTCGGCCTACGGCAATACTGCCACCTTGGCACAGGCGATCGCCCACGGCATCACCAAATCTGGAGTCCGAGTCGAGTCAATCAATTGCGAAGTTGCCACACCCGACGAAGTTCAATCTGCCGTCGAGAAAGCAGATGGCTTTATTATTGGCTCACCCACCCTGGGCGGCCATGCGCCAACCCAAGTCCAAACGGCCCTTGGCATTGCCATTTCTAGTGCAACAAAGCTCAAACTCGCAGGCGTTTT
>DATNQK010000547.1:0-6533 GCA_036704065.1 Stenomitos sp. | reverse complement strand
TGGGTGATTCGTGCCTACTTGCCCAATGCAGAATCGGTCGTGGTGATGTGTCCCGAACGACGCTCGGAATATGTGATGCAGCCCACGCACCACCCTCATTTTTTTGAATGTTCCCTAGAGGGAGCAACACCCCCGAGTTATCAGTTTCGGATTACTGAAGGTGGGTATGAACGGGTAATCTACGATCCCTATGCCTTTAAATCTCCCCTGATCACTGAGTATGACCGTTATTTGTTTGGTGAAGGTAGCCACCAACGCATCTACGAGAAATTGGGGGCTCATGTCACGGTTATAGATGGCGTCAGCGGTGTGTATTTTGCCGTTTGGGCACCCAACGCACGGAACGTTTCTGTGCTCGGCGACTTCAACTATTGGGATGGCCGGAAGCATCAAATGCGCAAAGGGCCTACGGGAATTTTTGACCTTTTTATTCCTGGGTTAGACGTTGGTACAAGCTATAAGTACGAAATTAAAAATTACGAAGGGCACATTTACGAAAAAACAGATCCCTATGGCTTTCACCAAGAGGTTCGGCCTAAAACCGCCTCAATTGTGGCCGACCTTGACTCCTATGCTTGGCAAGATGCGGCTTGGTTAGAGCAGCGACGCAACTCAGATCCCCTTGCGCAACCTGTCTCTATTTACGAACTGCATCTGGGTTCTTGGATGCATGCGGCCTCGTCAGATCCGCCTAAGCTAGAAAGTGGGGAGTCTGGAGTTTCAGTGAGCGTGGCTGAACTCAAACCTCATGCGCGTTTTTTAACCTACCGCGAGTTGGCAGATCGCCTGATTCCCTACGTTAAGGGTTTAGGGTTTACCCATATTGAGCTGTTGCCCATTGCCGAGCATCCCTTTGATGGGTCTTGGGGATACCAAGTGACAGGCTACTATGCCTGTACATCGCGCTATGGCACGCCTCAAGATTTGATGTACTTCATTGATCAATGCCATCGCAATAATCTAGGCGTGATTGTGGACTGGGTTCCAGGCCACTTCCCTAAAGATGGACATGGGCTAGCCTTTTTTGATGGCACTCACCTCTACGAGCATGCAGATCCGCGTAAGGGCGAGCATAAAGAATGGGGAACCTTAATCTTTAACTATGGCCGTGCAGAAGTCAAAAACTTCTTGATTGCGAACGCGCTCTTTTGGTTCGATAAATACCACATTGATGGCATTCGGGTGGATGCTGTAGCTTCAATGTTGTATCTGAACTACAACCGTAAAGATGGCGAATGGGTCGCCAACCAATATGGCGGTTGCGAGAATATTGAAGCGGCAGACTTTTTGCGCCAACTCAATAATGCGCTCTTTAATTACTTCCCTGGGGCGCTTTCCATAGCAGAAGAATCAACCGCCTGGCCAATGGTTTCTTGGCCGACCTATGTGGGTGGCTTGGGCTTCAACTTGAAGTGGAACATGGGCTGGATGCATGACATGCTGGACTACTTCGGCATGGATCCTTGGTTCCGCCAGTTCCATCAAAATAATGTCACGTTTAGCATCATGTATGCTTTTACGGAAAACTTCATGCTGGCGTTGTCCCATGATGAGGTCGTGCATGGCAAGAGCCACATGCTCGGTAAGATGCCTGGAGACGATTGGCAAAAGTTTGCTAATCTCCGTTGTCTCTATGCCTACATGTATGCACACCCAGGCAAGAAAACCTTGTTTATGGGGATGGAGTTTGGCCAACGCGGTGAGTGGAATGTGTGGGGCGATTTAGAGTGGCACTTGCTGCAATACGAGCCTCATCAACAGTTGAAGTTGTTTATCGCTGAGCTAAATCAACTGTACCGTCGCGAACCTGCACTCTACACGCAGGATTTTGCCTATGAAGGGTTTGAGTGGGTAGACTGTAGCGATAATCGCCATAGTGTGATTTCTTTTGTCCGACGGGCGAAAAACTCTGATGAGTTTATTTTGACGGTATGTAACTTTACGCCTCAGCCCCACAGCCATTACCGCGTCGGAGTACCCGAGGCTGGGTTCTACATGGAATTGCTCAATAGCGATGCCCGTCATTATGGCGGCAGCAATATGGGCAATTTGGGCGGTAAGTGGACGGACGAGTGGTCGTTCCACAATCGTCCTTACTCCCTTGATCTCTGTTTGCCTCCCTTGTCCACGCTCATCTTTAAGCTAGATCGGGGTAAAACCCAGACCTCTTTGAAGTCTGCTGCGCCCTTGGAGTAGGCTCCCTAAGGCAAGCCCAAGGCAAATTTGGTTAAAGGGTCTAGGGATTGTATGAAAGTATTGCTCCTCTGGAGGGCTTAGGACAATCCCTTAGATCGTAGGTGTTCTAGTTATTGTGGGTGTGCGTCGAAGTTATGGCGTTTTATCAGTCGAATGAACAACTTGCCCATCAAGCTCAGGTCATTCTTGACCAGACTTGGGAGGCTTTTCCTTGGCTGGCGCGTAATCAGCTGGCGTTTACTTGGCTGGTTTACGATCCACCCTTTGTTGTCAATACGGGAGGTGCGCTGACGCCCGAAGAGTTTTGGCGCTATCCAGTGCGAGGATTTAGCTATCGCGGGGTGGAACCTATCTATCCCGCCAGTGTGGTGAAGTTGTTCTACTTGGTGGCTTGCCAGGAATGGCTGGAGAAGGGCATGGTTCAGCCTTGTGGCGAGCTAGACCGAGCGATGAAAGATATGATTGCGGATTCTAGCAATGATGCAACGGGCTATGTGGTGGATGTGTTAACTGGAACCACAAGCGGGCCGGAACTCTCGGGGGGGCCTTTTGAAACTTGGAAATATCAGCGCAATATTGTGAACCGTTATTTCCAGGCTTTAGGGTGGGTTGAATTCAAGAGTATTAATGTGAATCAGAAAACCTGGGGCGATGGGCCTTATGGTCGAGAGCAGGCGTTTGTAGGTGCAGATCGAGAAAATCGCAATCGGTTGTCTACGGATGCAACGGCTCGCTTACTGCATAGTATTGTGGGCGGAGTGGCGGTTTCAGCGCAGCGATCGCACCAAATGATGCAGTTTATGGAGCGCAACCTAGATCCGCAGTTATTGGCAGAAGATCCTGAGAACCAAGTGACAGGGTTCATTGGTGCAGGGGTTCCGCTCGACGCTAAGGTTTGGTCTAAAGCGGGTTGGACTTCTACGGTTCGTCATGATGCGGCCTATGTTGAGTTGCCTGGTAAGCACCCTTACTTGCTGACTGTTTTTACCGAAGGCAAGGTTGCAAGTTGTGATGAGGCCTTGATTCCATTTATTTCTAGTCAAATTGCTGCTGTGATTCCAGATAGAGAATCCTAACGCAACGTATGAATCAAAAAAACAAAAGCGTGGAAAGATCCCACGCTTTTGTTTTTTTGCGGTATGACTGCAAACAATATTCTCTAAGACGAGTGCTAAATGTGCTATCGCCTGAAGAGAATAGAGATAAGTTATTCAGCAGCAGCTTCAGGAGCGGGTGCAGCGCTCTTATTAGGCTTGGACGATTCGGTGTGGATAGCCACAATCTTGCCGCCTAATCTGCTGATGCGACGCATTTCTTCATTCATTCGTCGATAAGGAACTTGAATGAAAATGCTGCTGCTGGATCTCACCTGATGCTGTTGATTTTCAGTTTCAGTATTTTGGTGAAGTCCAGTCACTTCATAAACGAAAGTCCGTTGTTCCGCAGCTGCAGCGGAACCTCTAACCAAGGCAGATTGTCCCAACATAGTTGCAAATGTCCTCAAAATAGGGCTGTAAACACTGCATTAAGGGGTGTACAGGCGAAAGCCTGTACAGAAAGAAGGAGCGGATTTGCTTCCTACTGCGCAATCGTGATGCTTGCGACCTTGCCGCCTAGTTTATTGATGCGTTGTAGGGTTGCCGAGAGTTCTCCATAAGGCACGATGAACTCGCGGCTGCTTCTGCGAACTTTGGGATATCCCGGCAGACGTGTACCAGAGACTTCAATCCGGTACAGGCGATCGGTTGAACCAGTAGATGAACGACCGAATACCCGAGCGGGCATGGTTCCTTTTTGGGCTGCTTGGTAAGCAAAACCACCATTTCCACCTGCGGGTGCGACGATCGCCGAGGCAGCGTTGCGGCCGAGTTCGCCTGCTAGACGGGGGCCATTGCCAATCTGAGCGCGATCGCTGTTGGCATATCCTCTGTAGAGCTTAAAGAGGCGTGTAAAACCAACGGTGCGATGTCCAATGCGGTTTTCAAACCCTTGGTAGTAAGGCACGATGGAATCGCCAAAGCTAGCATCGTATTCAGCAGAATCGATGTAGGAGTCGATATCGGCTTCAAAGCCCTCGTTTTGATAGCGATCCAAGTGCTCGATAATTTCCGACTCATCGTAAGGAGCACGTCCCAACAGGTGCTTGAAGTTTAACTCAATGACCCGACTTTGGTAGTTGGAGTAAAGGTAAGTATTTTTATAAAGATCTGACTTGGCCACGGCCCGTACAAAATCCCGTACAGTGATTTGACCGTTGGTCAGTAAAGATTCCAACCCTGTTAGGCGGTCAGATTGCATCAGGTGAATATTGCCAAGTACCTGACGGTAAACAGCTTGAATTACATTTTTTGCATCTTCTGCACTCCAATTGGGACGCAGTTCAATGGGGCTGGTATTGCTGTATGCAGAAGTTCCTAGGCGGGATGCTGCTGTTGTAATCGCCACAAATATACTCCTTCAGTCGGTAGGATGATTATAGTGCAGTAGCTTTGGAAGTACTGCAAACCATTGTGATTGTTTGCATTTTCGCCACAGCAAGAATAGGAGGAAGGATATGATCCTGCCCTTCCTCCTATCTCAGGTTAAGCAGGCGAAACGCTGGTTACTCTAGCACCGCGTTGGTTTAGACGTTGCAGTGTTGGAGTTAACTGTTCGTAGGATACCAAGTATTCCCGCATACTGCGTCGAATCTGGGGCGTGTTACCGCGAGCCGCTTGGGTCACTTGTACTCGGTACAGTTGACCGCGATCGCTGGTATTATTGCCAGTCAATCCTTTGCCTAAGTTAGGCGTACGCACTGGGTTTGCAAGGTTCCGAGCTAGATCGGAAATCAGCCAAGCAGATTTGCCCTTAGATTGGGCGCGATCGCTATTGGCATATCCCCGATACAGTTGAAACATACGGTTGAAGCCCACCGTTTTTTGGCCAGGATGTGTTGAAAAACCGCGATAGTAAGGCACGATGGAGTCGCCAAAACTATCTTGGTATTCTGCGCAATCAAGGTAGGAATTAATTTCTGCTTCATACCCATGCTGAATGTAGAGATTGACGTGTTCGGCAATCTCAGCTTCATCATTGGGCGCTCTTCCAAGAAGATGCTTGAAGTTCAGTTCGATGAAGCGAACTTGCGGCATCGTATGGAAGAACTTGTTGCGGTAGAGTTCTGATTGAGCCACAGCTCGCACAAAATCTCGCACAGAAATTACTCCGCGACGGAGGAGCGACTCGGCGCTACTCAGCCGCTCGGACTGCATAATATGATCGTTGCCTAGCACCTGGCGGTAAGTTGCCCAAATTACTGCATTAACAGTATCTTCGGAACGATCATTGGGACGTAGCTCTACAGCAGAGGCTTGGGCAAACGGTTCAACACCTAACTGTTTTGCACTCATGGAGCTGATCATGGATTTGCTTCTCCTAAATCCAATAGCAAAAAAGAGGCCCAGAACGCTTAACAACGTATGAAATGCAAGGGTCTTTCGTACCCTGGTGGTTTCAATCGGCTGAATAATTGTTCTGGGCTAGAACCACTGTTTAGCTTAGGGCGTTAATTGCATAGTCGATGTAGGAGTTTGCTTCTGATGCAGCATCTCCTGATAGACCATGATTCGCTTTGATGTGCTTGAGTGCTTCAACAAACCAGCTAGGAGATAGTTCGAAGGTGCTGTTGATTTCGGACAATCCCGAAATCAAATATTCGTCGATAGGACCTGTGCTACCTGCAATTAAGCAGTAGGAAACCATGCGCAGGTAGTAGCCGATATCACGAGCACACTTTGCTTTACCGGTGGGGGTAGAAGCATAGTTGCTTCCTTGCATTTGGGTGGTGTAAGGAAACTTTTGGTACACAGCGTTAGCAGCGGCTTCGGCCAAGCTAGATGCCTTGGAAGATAGCGCTTTGGCTGCATCTAAGCTCGCAGAAGCTTGGCGATAACGGCCAAAAGCAACTTGGAGTTCGGAGGCGCTCAGAAAACGGCCTTGAGAATCGGCAGCAGCAACAGCTTCAGTTAACGGAGTTTTCATTGTTCGATAGTCCTCTCAACAAACAAATTTGCAAGCATTTAAAAAATGATTGAAAACAGATGGGCAAAATTTAGCCCACTGCAGAAGCTGCACGATCAAAGTAGCCGCCGAGTTCAGCCATGAGAGAGCTGCAGTCGCCGCGGGTGATACCGTTGGGATCGTTGGCAATGGCGATCGCAGCATCTTTCATCTTGCTAACGCCAGCAGCAACAGAAGCACCAGGAACACCCAATGCAAGATAGGTTTCTCTTAAACCGTTGAGGCAGCGATCATCAAGAACGCTTGCGTCGCCTGTGAAAACGGCATAAGTCACA
>DATNQK010000546.1:0-8284 GCA_036704065.1 Stenomitos sp. | reverse complement strand
ACCGCCATTAGCGTATAGCTCCTAGCACCGCGCTCACGTTAGTTGACTGCTTCAGCTTCAAGCAGACGCTCTTGCTGAAGGGTTTTGAGTTGCGCGAGCTTATGCCGCGCAAGTTTGAATTCATGGGACTTGACTGCTTGTCGAGTCGCCTTCTGAAACCGTAAATCGAAGAGCTGACGCTTGAGAGTCTGAATTTCAGTTTCCACTTCATCCGGACTGAGCGATCGCAGCTCACGCATCTTGGACAGTGCCATGATCTAGAGATTCCTCTGCTTGACGCACGATAAACTTCGTTTTAATCGGCATTTTATAGGCTGCCAACCGCATCGCTTCACGGGCAATTTCTTCGCTCACCCCTGCGATTTCATACATAATGCGTCCTGGTTTAACCACGGCCACCCAAAATTCGGGCGCACCTTTACCAGAACCCATCCGGGTTTCGGCAGGACGCATGGTTACAGGCTTATCAGGAAAAATCCGGATCCAGATTTTACCGCCCCGGCGGATATAGCGTGTCATTGCACGCCGACCTGCCTCAATTTGACGCGACGTAATCCAAGCAGGTTCTTGCGCTTGCAAACCGAAATCGCCAAAGTTGAGCGTACTGCCGCGAGTCGCCTTGCCTTTCATGCGACCCCGCTGCTGCTTCCGAAATTTTGTTCTTCTTGGACTTAACATAATCCGAAACTGTGGGTGTGAACTGGACTAAGTCGAAAGCGTTGGGCCACCGACTTTTACTCTGAGCGATCTTCAAACTGTTGGCGTCGCTTTTGTTGCCTGCGTCGGGGCTGGGCTTCGCGAGTGGTCGTGGGTTGCTCCTCAGCATTGGGAAGGATTTCGCCTTTAAAGACCCAAACCTTAATGCCTAAGATGCCGTAGATCGTGCTAGCCGTATGGTAGGCATAGTCAATATCCGCCCGCAGAGTATGCAGTGGAACGCGACCTTCACGAGTCCATTCACTACGCGCAATTTCAGCGCCATTTAAGCGTCCTGCGACCTGAATCTTGATCCCTTCAATCCCTGCACGCTGAGCGCGCTGAATGGTTTGACGCACCACTCGACGGAATGAAACCCGACGCTCAAGTTGTTGAGCAATGTATTCAGCAATCAGAGCAGCTTCAGCATCAACCTTCGTGACCTCAACCACGTTGATCCGGATTGGACGATCTCCGCCCAAGTCCTTCTGAATGCCTAAGCGCAGCGACTCGATACCGCTACCACCACGACCCACGACAACACCAGGTCGAGCTGTTCTTAGTTCCAGATCAATTTGATCGGCTTTACGCTCAATACGAATCCCTGCAATACCTGCATTGCTAAGGTTTTTGTGAACATACTTTCGAATTTTAAAATCTTCTTTCAGTAGTTCAGGATAACGATTGGTGTCTGCGTACCAACGAGAGCGATGCTCTTGGGTGATGCCCAGACGAAACCCAGTTGGATGAATTTTCTGTCCCACAAGTGCGTCCTTTACAAATTACAGGCCTGAAGTCGAACTTCACTAAATCTATGCATCTGTCGGGGCGGGGCCAACACCAATCGTGATGTGGCAAGTCGGCTTACGAATCTGATAAGCACGACCTTGAGCCCGAGGCCGGAACCGACGCAAACTAGGACCTGCATCGGCATAGGCCAGACTTACGACTAAATCGGTTTTATCAAACCCTTTGTTATGCTCCGCATTAGCAACGGCAGACCGTAATACCTTGACGATAGGATCGCAGGATCGGTAGGGCATAAATTCCAACAAGATCAGCGCATCTCGGTAGGACCGTCCGCGAATTTGATCCAGAACACGACGCACCTTACGAGGCGACATGCGTACAAAACGAGCGGTGGCGAAAGCGCCTTCTAATTCCTTCAAATTTTTCGACATACCTATGCCCTACATTCGAGCTTTCTTATCGCCTTTGGCGTGACTCCGAAAAGTCCGCGTTGGTGCAAATTCGCCAAGTTTGTGGCCCACCATTTGTTCGGAGACATAAACTGGCACATGTTGCCGACCATTATGAACCGCAATCGTATGACCAATCATTTGAGGAATGATGGTGGATGCGCGGGACCAAGTTTTGATCACCTGCTTGTCGCCCTTTGTATTCAGGGCGTCGACTTTTTTCATCAGGTGGTCTGCGACAAACGGACCTTTCTTAAGAGAGCGACCCATAGTTCGTTAAATGAAACAACTAGCTGTGAACAAGACCTCAATTCGACGAGGCGTAGCCTTTGCCGAATTCGAGTTAGGAAGAACGACCGCCACGACCGCGCTTCGAGGAGCTGCGACGCCGACGAATAATCAAGGCATTGCTTTGCTTCTTCTTCTTACGGGTTTTGTAACCTAATGCAGGTTTACCCCAAGGTGTAACAGGACCGCTGCGTCCAATTGGCGCACGTCCTTCACCACCACCATGGGGGTGATCTACAGGGTTCATGACCGAGCCGCGGACTTTAGGTCGTTTTGCTTTCCAGCGGTTGCGACCAGCTTTACCAACGCTGATGTTGTTGGACTCGACGTTTCCGACTTGTCCCAGGGTGGCGTAGCATTCTTTACGAAACAGCCGCACTTCCCCAGATGGCAGCTTCAGAGTCACCATCTTGCCTTCTTTGGCAACGACTTGAGCCATTGCACCCGCTGCCCGCACAATCTGAGCACCACGACCAGGGGTTAGCTCGACGTTATGGACTTCAGTACCGAGGGGAATTTTTTCAAGCGGCAGTGCATTCCCAACTTCAATCGCCGCATCTGGACCCGACATAATGACGGTTCCAACTTGCAGGTTGCGGGGGTGCAAAATATAGCGCTTTTCCCCGTCTTGATAATGCACCAAGGAAATCCGGGCGTTACGATTGGGGTCGTACTCAACAGACACCACTTTGCCAGGAATGCCATGCTTATCGCGATAAAAGTCGATTAAACGGTACAACCGCTTATGACCACCGCCGCGACGACGGCTGGTAATAACACCTCGGTTATTGCGTCCCTTAGAGCGGTGTTTGGAAAACACCAGAGACTTTTCAGGTGAATCGGTGGTGATTTCGGCAAAGTCGGAGACGGTTCTCTGACGTGTGCCGGGGGTTAGGGGCCGGTAGTTGCGAATACCCATTGCTAAAACACTCTAGTCTTTGAACATTGCAAGCGAATACAGGAAACTCGGAGACTACACGTCAGGGAATAGGGTAATGGAGTCTCCAGGAGCCAGAGTGACTACGGCTCTTTTGTACTGGGGGCGGAAGCCAGCAAACTTACCGACACGCTTCTTCTTGCGGGGTGGGTTTTGCGTACTGATGCCGACCACAGTCACACCAAATAGTTCTTCGATGGCTGCTCTAATTTGAGGTTTATCGGCTCGCGGATCGACTTCAAATGTATATTGGTTGTTTTCTAACAACAGGGTCGCCTTTTCGGTGACGATAGGCCGACGCACAATGTCAGCCAAAGACGGGGACATAAGCTTACTCACCGAAGACCTCCTGAATTTTTGCGATCGCAGATTCTGTAATCACAACTCGATCCGCCCACAGAATGTCGAATACATTCAGATTGGTAGCCAGGATGAGCTTGACGTTGGCGATATTGCGGGCCGACAAATACACCGTTTCATTCTTTTCTGCGTCGATTAGCAGCACCTTGGTACCCAACTCTACGCCCCAGCGTTGCAGCGCAGCTGTCAGTTCCTTGGTTTTCGGACGCGGCAATTGACTGCCAAAATCAGCCACCACAACAAAATCATCAATGCGGCTAGACAGAGCAGTTGTCAACGCCAATCGCCGCTCTTTGCGATTCATCTTAATGGAATAGTCTCTTGGTTTTGGCCCAAAGGAGACACCGCCCCCACGCCATAGGGGAGAACGGATAGAACCCGCACGGGCACGACCTGTCCCTTTTTGCCGCCACGGCTTACGACCGCCCCCTCTAACCTCTGCTCGAGTTTTTGTGGAAGCAGTTCCTTGGCGTTCATTAGCCAATTGACGAATTAATGCGCGGTGGACAATATGCGAGGCGCTATTCTCATTAGCCACCTTCAGGTCAAAAGAGGCTTGACCCGATTCTGCTCCTTGCCAGTCGCGAACTACACAGTTAACCATTCTTGTTTCTCTGCAGACTTAATAAAGCTATTAGCACCGAGGGATACAAACGAACCTATGCGCCAACACGCTTGGCTGGACGAATGTTTAATAACGCACCTGACTTACCGGGCAGCGCACCTTTAATCAACAAAAGATTGCGCTCGGCATCAATCTTGACGATTTCCAGTTTGCGCACCGTAACTTGGGTACCGCCTAAACGGCCCGCCATGCGCTTACCAGGAAATACACGGCCTGGTGTCGTACCTGCACCCGTCGAACCCGGTAGGCGATGGTTCTTAGAACCGTGAGCCATCGGACCTCGCTTAAAGTTGTGGCGCTTTTGATAGCCCGCAAACCCACGACCGATACTGGTGCCAGTCACATCTACAATTTGACCTTCCTCAAATTGAGTCACTGAAATCAATTGACCCAATTCGTATCCACTCACATCGCCAAGCCGATACTCTTTGAGGTGACGCAGGGGTGCAGATGAAGACTTTTTCAAGTGGCCCAACTCAGGCTGACTCAACGATTTCTCTCTGGTATCGCCATAGCCAACCTGAATGGCAGCATAGCCATCTGTTTGAGCAGTTTTGATTTGCGTAACTGGGCAAGGACCGGCTTGCACCACTGTTACAGGGACAGAGCGTCCCTTCTCGTCAAAAATCTGGGTCATGCCCAGCTTGGTTCCTAAAATGCCAACCGACACAGTATTCTCCCTTCACGACAGTAGCGAGAGAGCCGATGAGCTTATTGCCCCAAAACTCGATTTCGACTCGCCTCAGAGAGTGCACATTCAGACGAGAGCATCATCTCTCTAAAAAATCTAGAGAAAGGACAGGGATGATCGTCTTTATTATTAGGCTAATGACTGCAGAAAGCGGATGATGCTTAATTCAGGCGCTGAACCTTGCCTAATGTGTGCCAGGACTTGAACAAGTCGTTGTTGTTCAGTATCCTTTTTTGGCAGCAATTAAACATCATAGTTTAAATAAACCACCCTGTCTAGATCGAAAATCAACTTCATGGTCAGAGTCGGTGCAGCAATTATTTAACGCAACTTAATGCAACACTGAAAGATAGGAACCGATTCTGGTCTAAACGCTGCAATCGGCCCGTAATGGTGCCTGACGAGTAAAGCCTGATGCAAGTATGAGTGACGTTACAACCAACCTTCTTTTACTATTTGCTGTCGGCCTGTTAGGGTGGGGGTTTTACCGAGCCCGACCCTTTGGCAAGCTAGGAATCCTGGCGTGGTTGCAATCTGCAGTTCTCATGGCCCCTTGGTTACTCCTGTTCGGCTTCATGAGCGCAGGCATTGCCATTAATTTGGTGGGTATTTTGTTTTTGTTGGTTGGCTCGGGAGTCATTTATATCTTCTTAGGTAGATATTTGCGAACTTTAGCGCAGCAAAAACCTGCCTCTCCAGCGGTGCCACCCTCAACGGAAGAAGCAACTCTGGACGCAGCAAAGGACAGCAATACACCCCTGAGCGTTGCCAGCGAGTCTGAACCCTCTTCCATTCCAGCCGAAGACTTGCAACAGGTAAAGAGCATCTTTGGTGTGGATACTTTTTTTGCCACCGAAACCATTCCTTATCAAGACGGAGTCATTTTCAAAGGAAACTTACGAGGTGACTCTGAAACCGTTTGGGCCCAATTGAATCAAAAGCTAACGTCGGTTTTAGACAACCGTTACCGTTTGTTTTTAGTCGAAAACCAAGAGGCTCGGCCCGTGGTGATCGTCTTGCCTAGCCGCAACGATCCGAAACCGTTGAGCCTTGCCCAAAAGCTGCTGGCAGTTGCCTTATTCTGCGGCACGGTAGCCACCTGTTGCATCACCGCCGGATTCTTACTGCAATTCGATGTTTTAGAACATCCTGAACGTCTTCTCGAAACGCTCCCTCTGGGCTTAGGGCTGTTGAGTATTTTGATTGTCCATGAAGCCGGACATCAAATTATGGCCCGTCGCCATCAGGTGAAATTAAGCTGGCCCTTCTTTCTGCCTGCCCTCCAGTTAGGCTCTTTTGGCGCACTTAATCGCTTCGAGTCATTGTTTCCCAACCGGAAGGTTCTGTTCGACGTTGCTTTTGCAGGACCTGCGGCTGGGGGTCTTTATTCCCTCGCCCTCTTACTGATCGGGTTAACGGTTTCTACCCCTCAGAGTTTGTTCAAGATTCCGTCTTTATTTTTCCAAGGCTCTATTTTGGTTGGCACGTTAGCTCGCGTTGTGTTGGGCGAATCGTTGCAAAACGATGTAGTGGGCGTAAGCCCACTAATGGTGATTGGCTGGATGGGGCTGGTCGTTACGGCGCTGAACCTGATGCCTGCGGGGCAATTGGATGGCGGACGCATGGTGCAAGCCATCTACGGTCGCAAAGTGGCAGGACGGGCAACGTTTATCACGCTGATCTTTCTGGCGATCGCATCCTTAGTGAATTCCCTTGCGCTCTATTGGGCTGCCATTATCTTGATTCTCCAGCGCGATCTAGAACGGCCCAGCCAAGATGAAATCACTGAACCCGATGACGCCAGAGCCGCCTTAGCACTAGTGGCGTTGTTTTTAATGGTGACTGTGGTAATCCCCTTAACGCCTAGCTTGGCAGGACGTTTAGGGATTGGCCTATAGCCTACAGCCAGAGACTGTCATATCCACCGACCTAGCCTAAGATAAAGCCTCTATCGCACTGATTTAGACTGCAACTTACGGCTAGGTTCGACAAAAGAACACGGTGTTCTCAGGGCTTGAATTAGAGATTTTTGGTAGTCGCGGTTGGATACCACATACGCCCCAAATCGTTCCAAGTGGGGATTCATCATTTGGGCGTCGAACAAAATAAACCCTTGCGATCGCAGGTGTTCAACCAACTTCACCATGGCCACCTTCGATCCATCGGGGATGGCAAAAAACATCGATTCGCCAATGAACATCCCTGCAATACTGAGCCCTAAGATTCCGCCTGCCAACTCATCGCCTTGCCAAGTTTCAAAGCTATGGGCCCAACCCGCTTGATGCAAAGCCCCATAAATGGCTTTTAGTTCATCAGAAATCCAGGTGGTTTCACGATCTGCACATCCTTCTAGAACCCCATCAAAATCGCGATTGATGGCCACAGAGAATCGATTCTGGTTGAGCACTCGCCTGAGCGATCGCGGCGTATGAAACCGTTCATCTAAGGGAATCAGTGTTCGCTCGCGACTGGTATACCAGGAGAGTTCTGTGCCATCTTCCTCCGCCATCAAGAAATAGCCTTGACGGTAGCCATCAATGATCGCATCCACATCAATTCCTAGGTCGCCGTCCTTTGGCATCATGAGAAGGGAATATACCAAACAGAACAATGACTTCTACGCAGCCCCATCACAAAGCGCCAAGCACTTGGACTGAAATTATTCGTCTTCTGCGCTGGGATAAGCCAGAAGGTCGCTTAATTTTGATGATTCCTGCACTTTGGGCGGTGGTGCTAGCCAGCAAAGGCAATCCCCCTGCCCTTTTGGTTCTTGTCATTATAGCTGGCAGCATTGCCACTAGTGCAGCAGGCTGCATCGTCAACGATCTGTGGGACCGCAATATTGACCCCCAAGTTGAACGCACGCGTCGGCGGCCGCTGGCTGCACGGACCCTTACCCTACAAGTGGGAATGATTGTCGGGCTTGTTGCCTTTGGCTGTGCCCTAGGGTTAGCCCTTTACTTAACCCCTTTAAGCTTTAGTTTATGTGTCGCAGCCGTACCTGTGATTGTGCTGTATCCAGGGGCTAAACGCGTCTTCCCAGTGCCGCAACTGGTACTCTCCATTGCTTGGGGGTTTGCAGTCCTGATTAGCTGGAGCGCAGTGCCTCCAGGCCGATTAGAGCTAGGAACCTGGCTGCTCTGGGGGGCAACCGTATGCTGGACCCTTGGGTTCGACACTATTTATGCCATGCCGGATCGTGCAGATGATCAACGTTTAGGGGTTAATTCCAGCGCCTTGTTTTTTGGACGCTATGCAGAACTGGCGATCGCCTTCTTTTTACTCAGTACCGCCTTGCTATTGGCGCAGTTAGGCATCACCTTAGGGTTGCATTGGGGCTACTGGATTGCGTTAGGGATCTGTACCGTAGCTTGGGGGCGCGAAATCTGGGTGTTAAATCGTTTGCGAGGCCCACGACTGCAAAGTCAAATGGCGATCCAAAACTATGGTCGTCTCTTTCGCGAAAATGTTTGGATTGGCTTTATTTT
>DATNQK010000545.1:0-1544 GCA_036704065.1 Stenomitos sp. | reverse complement strand
ATGGAGCGATCGCCTTTATAAAATAAATCGGTTAAACAGTCTTGCTCGTGGTTGTAATACAGCGCTAGGTCGTACTCGGTGACAGGATTTTCTCGGTAATAGGCTTTGGCACGTTCATAGTGGGTTCTACCCTGTTCGTCTTGTTCAGAGGCTAATACCTCCGGTGAAGGGCCATCGCCGAGGGCAAAGTAGCGGGATAACCCCGTGGCTTGATTGAGGTGCGGCGGCACAGTCCAATAGTAGTAATATCGCTCCGCCATCGGCAGGGTTGAACTGAGCCACGCTTGGTCTTGGGTCTGTTCAAACAGCGCCAAAATCATCAACGTGAGTACAGGCGGCTGCGATCGCGACAGCATGTAGGTGCGGTTGGCGTTTAACACAGTGCCATAGTGTTCTACTTCGTACAGCAACTGCTCCACCATATTTTGCGCCAGGGATAACTCGCCCTCCCGCAACAGACCTAGCTGAATAAAGTAGCTATCCCAGCCATACATTTCATTGAACCGCCCGCCCGGCACAATGTAGGGATGTGGCAAGTACAGCAAGCCGTGGGTTTCAATCAGTTCTGGGTCGGCAGGGAACACGCGTAGATCAATTTGACGCCATTCCTGCGCACTCAAGGTTTGGGTGAGCATCAGTTTGATCGTCCCTTGATCCTCATGCGGTGGAACGTAGACGACATAAGGTTGGTCTTGAGGATGTTCTAGTTTTGGGTCGCGAGCGGCTTCTACAAGATGCTGATGAGATCGATACAGGGTTTGCCACGTTTGCTTGATATAGCGTCTAACGGCTTGAAGTCGATCAGTCTGTGGCAGAGCAATAGCAGTATTCATAAATTCAGTGGGAAGAGACAAGACCAGACGGTATTAAAGTGGGGGTATCAGCCTTTATTTTGGGCAATCAGTAGTGCGCCTGGAAAATGCTGAAAAGCTTGGCCTACGCACAAATTCCCCTCAAATTGCCCTGTCTCACCCGTGATGAGATTGGTCCAGGTGGAACCGATGTTGTCTGGGAGTGAAATGTGCGCATCTTGCCAAACGGTTGTTGTCAACGGAAGTTGCTCGGGCTCAATCAAGGTGGTTAAAAATCGCGGCACAAGGGCGATCGCCAACTGATCCTGATGAGTACGGGCAAAGGCTACAACGCAATCTGCAAACTTGCCCGACACCTCTAGGGGCTTGTAATTTCCCTTGCAGAACAGATCACAATAGCTTTGACGAGCCTGGAGCAACTGCAAAGTTAAAAAGAGCTTAATTCGGCCGTCTTGAGGCGTAGAAATCAACTCGGAAATTAGTGCTAACGGATCGCGGGAAACCCGATGCTTTAGCTCGGCCAGCAGAGAGATGCGATGTGCATAATCGACCGGACGACGGTTGTCTGGATCGACCAAGCTCAAGTCCCAGAGTTCCGTGCCTTGATAAAAATCGGGAACCCCCGGTGCGGTTGCTTTTAACAACACTTGCGAGAGCGAATTAAAAATTCCATAGCTGACAATACGGGACTGAAAGGGCTTAAAGGCTTGTAAGAACCCATCACTTTTAAAG
>DATNQK010000544.1:0-7757 GCA_036704065.1 Stenomitos sp. | reverse complement strand
AGTTGGTGCAGCAAGACAGGGGACTGCCTATTGTACTGGTGGAGGACAACTATCCAGGATGGTTCGCGCCGACTGATGTGTCACATCTAAAACGAGCGACGACGATATTCGCTCCCCCAGATCCTTCTTTAGCAGAAATTCAACAGCGCTTGCCGCAAGTAATTGCCTTTGCTGAAGCAGCGATGAAGCAGCCCAATTTTTACCTCTGGGGTGGTACGGTTGGGCCAAATTACGACTGTTCTGGACTAATGCAACATGCCTTTGCGAGCCACGGGATCTGGCTTCCGCGAGATGCCTATCAACAGGAAGCGTTTTTAGAACCCTTGGTTAACCCTGGCGATCGCCCTGAAGATTTGATGGCCGTATTAGAGCCTGGAGACCTTGTCTTTTTTGGTACGCCCGTTAAAGCGACCCATGTGGCATTGTATCTGGGCGAAGGTCGCTATATTCATAGCTCAGGCAAAGATCAAGGTCGAAATGGAATCGGTGTAGACATTATTTCAAATCAAGCAGAACAGGTCAGCCGTAATTATTATGCCCAGTTTCGCGGTGGAGGACGAGTAATAAGTAGTTATAAGCCAGGAGTATGATTTTAATATTTTCTATGGTTTGTGAATTTTTGATTCTGCATGTGAGGAGATATTATGAGAATTAAAAAAAACTTTTGATAGGCCTGGAGGGGATAGGAAAGAAAAAGCTTTAATAGAAAACTTTCTTAAAGGATATTGTTCAAATATATTAAAGCAAAATTGAGCGTGAGATAACACATTCGTGCTTTTATAGTGCTTGTGTGGGAACGTTTTTAGTCTTTGCAGATGTATTTCATGGAGTCTAATTCGCTGTAAAGGAATGTCTCATTACTAAAATAGATAGCCCTTGCAATGATCTAAGGGAAATCGGTAGAGTGAAAGAATAGAGCAGACTATTTAACTGCTCATAAATTGATGTGTAATTGAGGTCATAGTGTCAAAAATGAAAGAACGTGTTCTAATTGTCCTTTTAAGTTTTGTCTGTGTTGTGGTTCTTTTAATCGCTCCAGCAATTTCAGCTACTAGTCGTGCAGCAACTGTGGTTCCTTTAGAGTATAAATACATTACCGTTAGCGCTTCGGCTACAAAAGCAACCATTTTAAGCAAATTAAATACCGAAGGTCTCAATGGATGGGAAGTTGCAAGCCCTGTAGAATGTGATGACATCAGCTGCACAGTAAATAGGTTCTTGCTGAAAAGACCGAAGTAAAGTTCTCTTTGTCCCTGAATTCAATAATCTAGTGTTCCCCTTTGTCTATAGTTGTAAAGGCTATCCCACAGCTAAAAATAAAAGAAAATTACTTTTGTATAAATTTTTGAAGAATTGAATATGAGTTTGCTGATGAATTCTTGCGAATTTAGAATGATTTATTGAAAATTTTGATAACAAGCAAATTAATGGTTTTTAAGATGACGAATAAAGATAAGTTTATTTGTGCAACCTATGCTTTTTGGGCGGTGATCGCCCTACCAGCAACGTGGATTAACAATTGGGCATTCATGACCCAGACCCATAACAATTCCTTTGCCGATTTTTTTCGAGATGCTTATATTAATGCTGCATCAGCCTCTCTTGCCAACGATCTATTTATCCTTGCTATTGTGGCTTGCATGTTTATGGTGATTGAAGGCAAGCGATTAGGCATCCGATTTGTCTGGTTATATATTGGCTTGTCTGCTGTCCTGGCGATTAGCGTAACGTTCCCATTATTTCTGTTGGCTAGACATATTAAGCTGTCTGCTGCTCAGTCCGCTGATAATGGTATGACTGCTTCCCTGGAATAAGCCCCTGCTGGGGCGAGCAGTAATTGATGTGCCGCTTCTTGGTGAGACCTGGCGATCGCAACCTACCAAGCCAATATATCCTTCGTGTAAAACTTACATTGCTAAGATGCAACCACTACGCGGCGGCAGGCGAAGCTGAAGTTGTGCGATCACATTGTTCCACTCAACTTTTGGCGAACCGAATAGAACCTGGGGCAGTGTAGATTTCACCTCAATTTGTTTTAAATCAAGGTTGAGTTCTGCAACTGCGGTTCCTGTATTCACAGCGACAAGTATCGATTCTGAATCTAGGCAACGGAGGAAGACATAACTGTTGCCTTTTGCATAAAGAACTTGGTAGGAACCCGTGCGTAAAGCCGGATATGTATGTCTTAAGCCGATGAGTTGCCGATGATAGTTTAAAAGGTCGAAGTCCCACTCAGACTCTACAGGGAAGCCGCGTCGAGAGTCGGGATCGGTTGCCCCAGCTAGTCCGACTTCATCACCATAGTAAATACTGACTGCCCCAGGAAAAGTGAATAATAATAATGTGGCTAACTCAACACTGGCGCGATCGCCATTAGCAATAGATAGCAATCTCGCTGTATCATGGCTGGCTAATAAATTTAATTGAGCGAGTGTAATTTCCCAAGGATATAACTTCAGTAAAGCCTGCATTTTGACGGCATAGCCTGCTGCATCAAGGGGGGGATAAGGGTCATAGCTAGGATTTTGCACATACTCCATTACCACGTGATCGCCTGCGGTAAATGCAATTGTAGGGCCTGCAAATAAGTAGTTCATGACGCCGTCAAATTGTGTGCCATCTAACCAATGACGGGCGTCTCGCCAAATTTCTCCGACAATATAAGCCTCAGGATTAATAGACTTTACCCGAGTCCGAAATTCCTGCCAAAATCCATCTTCAGTAATTTCAAAAGGCACATCTAGTCGCCAGCCATCAATTCCTAGCTCAATCCAGTACTCTGCAACATTCATGATGTATTCTCTAGCATCAGGATTTGCATGATTGAAAACAGGTAATGCTCGATTGCCAACCCATCCTTCGTAATTTGCAGGCAAACTTCCATCGTAAGCGGATAATGGCCAACCCTGAATTTTAAACCAATCTACCCAAGGAGAGTGAGGCCCATTTTCTAAAATGTCGTTAAAAAAGAAAAAACCTCGACTGGCATGGTTGAATACCCCATCCAACACAATTTTAATGTCACGTTGATGTGCCTTTTCTAATAAAACTTGAAAAGTGGTATTGCCCCCTAACATAGGATCGACTTGGTAATAGTCGTGGGTATGGTATCGATGGTTACTTGTAGATTGAAATATGGGTGTGAAGTAAATTGCATTAATCCCTAAGTCTTGGAGGTAATCTAGTTCTTCAATTACCCCCCATAGGTCGCCTCCTTTATAACCTTGAAGTGTTGGGGCAGCTCCCCAGTCTTCCCATTTTGGATGTTGCTGCAATCGCTTTCTTGGTTGGCTACCAATCTTAAAGCGATCTGGAAAGATCTGATAGAAAACCGCATGTTTAACCCAATCTGGTGTTTCAATATTCATGAACTATAGTCCTGCAATAAATTCTGCTGAAGTATCTCTTTTAGGATTGAGATTTTGATTACCCATTATGCAGTCTCTACAGGAAATTGCCTCTGCAATTTGGGATATTTAATAGATTAAGAATTGGTTCGTCTATTTTACTTCGATATCTACATTGATTTCAATACAATTAAGAGGCGAGATTTGTGTGTTGATTGATATAAATACAGAATTTATCGGATTTATTTTAAGGATTCGTACACTTTGATGATGACTTGGTCAATATAAGTTCTTCTTTCTGAGAAATAGCAATAAAGTATACTTTTTTACAATTATTGTTTTTGCAATAGTATAAATTCCAGCTTATTGCAGTATTGAGTGAACTGTAGCGTTATCTAAAGTTTTAAGCATCTGTTACCTATCAGTTTTGAGTGGTAAGGGGACATGCCCTAAATCATGAATAAGGTATTTTTGCTTGCTAATACTGCTGAGTAATGCTCTTCTCAGTGCTGACGATTCTTAACGTTTCTAGCCCGATAACTTGTAGCTGGAGATACTTTAAATGAACGAAGCTCGTCAAGAACAATACTATCAATTGATTGAAGAACTTTTGAGCTGTCCTAGCGGCCAAGAACCTGAAGTGCTCGATGCTTCCCCCGACCTTTTGGATGCAGATTTTGTTCAAACACTGATTCAGGTGTCTTCTATGCTAGCCCATCAAGATAACCAAGATGGGGCTAGATGCTTGGTTCATATTGCTCGGGAATTGGCAAGAAAGCTTGGTTTATATGCTCAGCCTTCTACTTAGTAGTCAATTCAAAGTCTTGTCCCCTACCCTCATCTGTAATTGAAAGATTGCTCATTGCTGCTTTTGGGGCCCTGAGTACTTTTTTAAGGGGAGATATTGCTCATAAATTTTCATATTCTAAACTTTACGGATGTCTAATCATGCTTATCCTGGCTGCATAAGAATCACGCTCAGTTATTGAATTCTGTCATGAGTGAACAACCTACTGCTCAACCGATCAGTTCATTTCTGCACGATTGGATATTAGAACAGGGGGGCGACCCTGCAGATTTAGAATGTCGCGATAATAATGGCGAGACGGTTTTATTGAGAGCGGCTCGAAATGGTGATTCAAATGTAGTGCGATCGCTCATTCAAGCAGGTGTCGCAATCAATGCCAGAAACAACGACGGCAATACTGCGCTTTGGTTTGCGTGTTTTCGTAATCATCTCGATTTAATTGAGATTCTCACTCAAGCTGGCATCGATGTAAATAATCAAAATGAGAACGGGGTTACTGTTTTAATGTATGCAGCTTCCGCCGATAAGACTCAAATGGTGGAAGTTTTGCTTGCAAAGGGAGCAGATCCTCAATTAAAGAATTTAGATGACTTTCGAGCCATAGACTTTGCTTCAAATCGTGACATTCTTAGGATGCTGAAACATGCGACCCTCTAGCACGATTCTTCATGAAGCTCACGAAGTCACCAAACACTCCTTTGAGTCGGTACAACTCGATCCTAATTATGTAGATTCTAGAACTCAACCTGCATCTTTTAAGGTTTACCCATCCTTTTTTCGACGCTTTGAGCTAGATCTATCTCAACCTTTCCACCACTTTCTTTCTCTAACGAGTGCCATTACATACCAAAAGCAATATCGTGATGGCATGCATGCATTAAGAGTTCAGCCATCTGCTGGCGCACTTTATCCTACTGAACTCTATGTGCAACTTCGCGGCCTTAAGGGGATGCTGGATGGAATTTACCACATTGAGCCTAATACCGCTTGCCTCACCTTGATCTATGAATTAATTGATGATGGTTTAGAAGGATATTTGCCAGAGCCTAACTTAATCAAGGGCTGTATTTTCTTGGTGAGTAGTCCTTACTTTCGTTCAAGTTGGAAATATAAAAATCGAAGTTTACGCTACTGCTTTTTAGATTCTGGACACCACTTAGGTGCTATTGAAGCTGCTGCTTATATTTCAAATGATAGCTATGAAGTACAGTTTGATTTTGATCAGTGTGCGCTAAATGAAGATCTTGGCTTTGAGAATAAAGAGCTAGCAATGGCAGTGGTTGTAATGGGACAACCGATTCAAAAAAACGTGCGCCGCTTGCGAATGCCTCTGCCATTTGTTTCAGGAACTGATTATTTTGAAGCCAATCGCTTTATTGAAGCCAGTTACCGCCAAACCTGTGTCCCAACCAACTCTCCGCAACAGATCCAACAACCTGTCTTTCCAATGCAGCCAGAGCAATGGTTGCTAGCAGTGCAGCAAAGGCGTTCTGCGCGTCGGTTATATCCGTATCCTATCGATTTAGCAGCATTGCAGTTTCTTTGGAGGGCGGCATGGCAACCGATTCCCAGTCAGTCTATTGAGCCGCTACAGATGTATGCAGTTGTGCAGCGGGTTACAGGATTACAACCCGGAATTTACCGCAGTCGTGTTGCTACCAATGGTAATCATTTAGAATTTCAGGCCACTAGTTATTGCCAAAAATTAGGAGAATTCCACCTGGAAATGGGACATCTCTGCATTAACCAAGCTATAGCTCGGGACAGTGCTGTTGTATTTTTCCTGGTTGCCAATTGTTTAAACTATCGGGTTGCGTTGCAGCAAGCTGGTTTGATGGGGCACCGTATTTATCTCGCCGCGACTGCTCTTAACATTGGGTGTAGCGGTATCGGGGCGTTCTATGACGATGAAACACAAGCCTTTTTAGCGTCTGACCATCCAGTTCTTTACGCCATTGCGGTGGGGCAACTGGCTGTTGCTCCAGAGATGGGCTGAGGAGGTGTTCTAATGGCAATGTCAAATCTGACCCCCGATGACTTACCCCCCCAGCGGTTGGAGCTTGACGACTATATCCTCCGACGCCATCTTGACTTAACGCTGAGTGATCGCTTTTTACGCCGATGTGACCAAGCCATTGGGAAACTTCTGAACACCTGTAACTGGGAGATTACAACTTCGGCAAATGTGGCTACGTTAGTGATTGTGTGCCCTGATCGCAAGACCAATTGGCGAGTATTGAACCGCGTGCTTGCTTTAGGGCATGGAATGGCCCAGTTTTCTCAAGATGCGAAACTCCGCATTTATGCAACGCCTGAGAAAATGGATTGCTTTGAAATTCGCGTAGATGAGCTACCCATATACGAAGAGTCGGACTAAGAAAGCCGCCTGAAGTTTAATCTAGTGCCTATCAGTGCTTGGCTTTGTGCAGTCAATGCGGATTACTTTCCTTGTTTAGGCAGTAGAGGACATTCATCTGATACGCTCTCTTGTCAATGGATAGAGAGACTTCGAGATGAATTTTACAGATAAGGTCATTATTATCACAGGGGCCTCAAGTGGAATTGGTCGCGCATTGGCGATCGCATTAGCGCAGCAAGGCGCACATCTTGCATTAGCAGCTCGTGACCTAGCAGCATTAGAAGAGACCGCTCATGCTTGCCGTGAGTTGGGCGCACAAGTCTTGGCCGTTCAAACCGACGTCACAGATGCAGCACAATGTCAGCAATGTATTGAGCAAACCATTCAAGCTTGGGGCCGAATCGATTGCTTGGTTAATAATGCAGGAGTAAGCTGTGTCAGTCGCTTTGATGAGGTGAGCGATCTGTCGGTTTTTACACACCTGATGCAGGTGAATTACTTAGGGGCTGTTTACTGCACTCACGCTGCCTTGCCGTATATTAAGCAAAGTCAAGGATTACTGGTTGCCATTTCATCACTCTGTGGCAAGACGGGTATCCCGTTAAGGTCAGGTTATGTGGCTAGTAAGCATGCGATGCAGGGGTTCTTCGATACTTTACGCATCGAACTGTTGCACACCGGAGTTGGGGTACTAGTGGTGTCGCCAGGTTTTGTGGCTACGCCAATCCGGCAAAAGGCGTTGAAAGGGGATGGTACTTTATGGGGTCAGAGCCACCGTGATGAAGAACGTCATACCATGTCCGTTGAAACTTGTGTCCGTCAGATTTTGGTGGGGATGTCACAGCGTAAACGAGAAGTAATTATGACTCCGAAAGGCAAACTGTTGCCTTGGGCTAGGTTGATTGTGCCTCAACTGGTTGACCGTATTGCAGCAGCCGCAGTCACGTCAACGACGATATCGCAATAAGAGGTTTGTTTACGATGAGCCTCTGTGTACCATTTGGGCCGAAGTCTCAATCTTGTGTGAGGTATCGTTCAATGCCAGAGAGTGGATGCAAGGCTACCTTTGGGGTGCCTCCTGATGTTCAACCAGCTGCATCACGGAGTTTGTAAAGTATTTTGTGTCATGGGATAAGCAGTTACGCGGGAAACCTGTCCTCAAATTCAATCGCAAACCGATTTAAGGCTGCTTTCCAATCACGGATCGGCATCGTCCATTTCTTCGAGACATTGTCAATGGCCA
>DATNQK010000543.1:0-2678 GCA_036704065.1 Stenomitos sp. | reverse complement strand
GTGGAGCGTAACGCCGAGGGATTGGACGGCAACCCGTAAGGCTTGAGCCATCGTTTGGTTGTTGACTTGTCCATCCTCAGGGAACCACCAACCATTCAGGACATCAGATCCTAGGTTGGGTACGAGGGCATCTAGGGCGGCGCGATCGCAGGGGTGTTTGGCCAGGGTTGGATCTTGGCTGCCTGTATAGGGTACGGGTTCGCGATTGTCTGCATAGAGCGGCGCGACAATGCCACAGGGCCAATATTCGGGGTTGATGCCCGATAAGGATTCTAGTTTTGCGGCCCATTCGGGATAGAGGGCACGACTGCGTAAGCAGAGTTCTAGCATAGGGCCAGGCAGAATCTGCTCGGCTTGGGGTGCCAGCATCCCTGCCGCTGCATGTAAAGCCGCTTCCTGAAAATCGCGGCTGAGCACCGTGACCGATACGTCTTGCAACGCTAACTCTAGGGCGATCGCTAAACCAATCGCCCCACCGCCAATGATGACTACCTCACTGCGAGTGGGCATGGATTTCCTTCTGGTAGAGGTCTATCTACTGAGACTTTTATTGTAAAAGAAGACTTATCGAGGCAGGGTAAATTCCCTTGGCCGCAGGAATGACTGCAATCTGTGCTGCTTCTCTTCTTGCTTTTCTATATCACTGCACCCTCAAGAGCGGCCTGCTGAGCCTGCATCAACGATTGAATTCCTTGCTCTGCTAAATCCAGCATCTGGTTCATCTGATGCCGCGTAAAGGTTCCCTCTTCTGCGGTGCCTTGAACCTCAAGAATCTCCAACCCTTCGGTTAAAACCACATTGAAATCCACTGCCGCCGCCACATCTTCGGGATAGTTGAGATCGAGGTATGCAGCGCCCTCAATTAAACCTACAGAAACCGCTGCCACTGAATGACGCAAGGGTGATACTGTCAATTCCCCCTGGGCCATCAACTGTTGCACGGCATCGACGAGGGCGACATATCCGCCTGTAATGGCGGTGGTGCGTGTTCCGGCATCGGCCTGGAGGACATCTGCATCAATGGTTAAGGTGCGTTCCCCTAAGGCGCTGAGGTCGAGTGCTGCCCTGAGACTACGCCCAATTAAGCGTTGAATTTCTTGTGTGCGGCCCGACAGTTTTAGTACCTCGCGTTCATGGCGCTGTGGCGTTGCCCCAGGCAGCATCCGGTATTCTGCTGTTAACCATCCCTGCCCTGATCCTTCTAAAAAGCGTGGGACTGATGGTTTAACGGAGACGGTACACAGAACTTTAGTGTTGCCGCAGTGGGTAAGCACTGACCCTGGCGTATTTTGGGTAAAGCCGCGCTCAAATTTAATGGGTCTTAATTCGTGGGAAGCACGACCATCGGGACGCTGCCAAGCCATGTTTTACAATTCTCCTCGGGACTGATGCAACTGAAGCGAAGCCATGCATTGGGCACAAGCGCACGGACTGCCTGTACGATTTGTTGCTGAACTGGCCTTGGCGGACACGCCCTTCTCAGCATAGCGAGGGATGGGGTTCTGCTCAAGCTGTGTTAGCTTGGGCGGTGCTCGAACGCTATATCTGCTGCTTCAATGGGTTTACAAATGAGGGCTGAGGCCTGATGTGAGACGGCAGTTTGGGGTGAAGTGATGCAAACTGCGAGGGGGGATAGGGATGGTTTTGGCGGTCGCCAACCGATTTCTACCCTAGGGTAAAATTTAGCGTCAAGCTATTGACGGATAATTATATATAGCGTTAACTATGGTGAGAACTCACAGGTGTGCGCTACATCTGTTCTCTCAGGGCCCCTCATGCTGCTCTGGGAAAAGCTTATTTTTAATCTCTAAGAGAGACACCCCTTATGGTTGCTCAGGTTGAAACCCGAACCCCTACGTTAACCCCCTCCGCGCTGCATACCGTAGAAGGGCTCGTGCAAATTGTAACGGCACCACACCGGAATTTCTTTGCCAATGTGATGGCCCAAGCCCTACGGGTGGCGGGTCAGGGTGCTCCAGTATTAGTGGTGCAGTTTCTCAAGGGTGGGATTCGTACAGGGCCTGATCACCCCGTTCATCTTTGCCAAAACCTGACGTGGCTGCGCTGCAACTTACCCCGATGTGTAGATACGCCAGAACTTGAACCGTCGGAAATGGAAGCACTGACTGAGTTATGGCAGTATACGCAGTCTGCAATTTTAGAAGATCACTACAGCTTGGTTATTCTAGATGAACTTAGTCTGGCGATTCATTTGGGGCTTATTCCCGAAGCTGAAGTTTTAGATTTGATTGAGCGGCGTCCCCGCCGAATGGACCTGATTTTAACAGGGCCAGAAATGCCGTCTTCTTTCATTGATTTAGCGGATCAGGTAACAGAACTGCGGCGTAGTTTTTGTTTGTAAGTGAGGGGTGGCTTCTTTCCCGAAGCAGGTTGCGTTGGAAAGTGTTGCGGATAATGAGGGTTAGCTAAGTCGCGCATAAACGATGAAAGTTCGCCTGCTGACATTGAGTGCATTGGTTGTTGCTGGGACGCTAAATAGTGCGTTGCTAGGCGGTGCGACGTCGGTGGTGGTGGGGTTGGCTTCTAACATTGTGGCAGCGGATTTGCAGTCGCTTTGGGATCGGGTTGCTCGGCAGATTCAAGCGCGCATTCAAGGGCAAAATGCGGAGCACTGCGAAGGGTTGAGCGATGTGGTGGGTACTGCGATCGCGGCAGTG
>DATNQK010000542.1:0-4971 GCA_036704065.1 Stenomitos sp. | reverse complement strand
CATATCGCGTGCAACAGCGGTAATCACCTCTTCGTGGGTGGGGCCTAGTCCTAACTCTCGATCTTGGCGATCGCGCAGCGCAAACATAATGCCTTCTGCTTTGGTATAGGTATCCCAGCGTCCAGATTCTTGCCACAGTTCGGCGGGTTGAACCTGGGGTAGTAAACACTCCTGTGCCCCTGTTGCGTCCATTTCCTCGCGCACAATTTGAGTCACCTTTTTAAGGACACGCCACATCAGCGGCAGGTACGCATAGACCCCGCTACCGATGCGGCGAATATAGCCAGCTCGCAGCAACAATTTGTGGCTTGGAATTTCGGCCTCTGCAGGATCTTCGCGCAGAGTGACGAACAGCATTTGAGATAGCCGCATTACATCCTCATCTTTTCAGGCTCAAACCGCTCTAACCTAGGGCATTGCACCCCAGGTATTGCACTTTAACAGTCTAGACGATTGCCTGTAGCATTCCAAAAACCAGGCTGCAAGAAATTCTGCCGAGATAGCGTCTTTGTTCTTTAAAAGAAACGCTGCTGAAAATTGGGCTCGATTTATTTGCAACTGAGGCACAACCGCGCTGGCAGAGTGCTGTAAAGTTACAAATATGTACGACGATGACGACTTTAACCTGCTTGATGCGGATGCTTCGCTTGAAAGTCCGCTAGACCGACTCGCCCCCATTGATGATCCGGCGGCTGAGGCGGTGCAGCCTGACGTGGAAGAAATGCTGTCGCTTCTCACTTCTACGGAAGCGCCCCAGCGTATGATTGCCGCCCGAGCCTTTTGCGAACTCCAAGATGAGCGAGCCACCCCTCATCTCATTACGTTATTGACCGATGGTTGTCCGCTGGTGCGTGTTAGCGCGGCCTATGCATTAGGTCGTAACTCCAGCTTTGATGCGGTTTCTGCGCTAATAGGCCAATACCAACAAGACTGGAACGGTTATGTCCGCAAGGGTGTGGTTTGGGCCTTGGGCAACTGTCGCGATCGCCGTTCCTTAACGCCTTTAATTGAAGCCTTACAAACCGACATTTCTGCGGTGCGATTGTGGGCAGCCAGTTCCTTGGGTCAGATGGCAGAAGTCGATGTGGAATCGGCAACCGCAGCCATTCCGGCAGTTGCCGCAGCGCTGAAAGAAGATGCATTGCCAGCGGTGCGCAGTAACTGTGCCTGGGCCTTGGGCCAGCTTTGCCAAGCCATCCCAGTGAACGATACTTATTCTCGGGCGATTCAAGTTTTGATTGATGCCTTATCGGATGATGACTTAGGCGTTCAAGAAGATGCTAGGAATGCATTACTCAAGCTTGGTGATCCTCGAGGGTTACAGGCAATGGAAGATCTTGAGCAAGAAGGGTTGCTTTAGCCAATCGCAGCAACCCGAAATCTACAAATAAAGAATAGATGGAATCAAACGCCGAACCTTAAGATCCTGAGGAGCGGGTAGCTTGTTGCGCCTGTTCAGGGAGTCAGTAAGGTTCGACGCCAAATCTGAAGCGCTTAAACTTCGCCATCAATACAGGTTTGGAGTTCGGAGCTTTGGAGGGCGTCCAGAGCCATGGCTAGTCCCACATGCACCAGTGCTAACTTTTGGCGTACTTCTGGTTGTAGCTGTTTGGATTCGCCTTCTACGCACTCCAGTAAAGTTGCGCCAATGCAGAGATTGTGGGATACCGTTGCGAGGATTTCTGAGACAAGATAATTCCCCACCGTCTGAACTCCTGTTTAGAATCTGTGTGGTTTAGATATCCTTATCCTGCCGAGGATCGCACTTAAACAACACCGCGAAAATACCGAACTTTGTATAGATAAATTCTGAATATTTCCTTAACAACTGGTTCTAGAGGATTCTGGGGCATGTGGGTTGAGTGTGTGTGGCTTATTAAAACTTCACTCAGTAGAAATACCGTTGTGGAAATCTTGGATCAGGTAAGGTTGCTGTTTACTTTGCCCAAGCCACTCAGGGAAAGCGCACATCGATGGAGTGGGGACTAGTGCCTACAGCCTTAAAGAGGGGCAAGAGGTTTGCCTATAAGGCGATCGCAGTCTTTTCTGGCTATTGGTTCGGCCCTTTGACTGGGGCTGACTGCCAAAGATCAGGGGGAAGCGTGTAAGAGCCTTCCATTGGAGGATTTGCTTCAAGCGGTTGATTTATCAAGCTTAAATAAAGGCAACAAATCAACCCCGCGTTTTTAATTGAATTGCATGTCAAAATTCGACTATCACCTGGACTTTAACAGCATTGATTTTCGCCAGCACCCGGAATGCTATCGGATTGGCAAGGGTGAGCAAGGCGTATTGCTGGTAGAGCCTTACAAAAGCGAAATTTTGCCTTACTGGAGATTTCGCACGCCAGAATTGGCCCGCCAGTCTGCCGCCAAGATTTATGAGTTGTTTGTTGCCTACAAAGCAGCGGATGACTTTGTGGGCATGGACATGGCACGTAAGTACTTGCAGATGGGTTACACTCGTGCTCGGCGTTATGCCAATCATGCATCGGGACGTAAGTACGATAAAACCTCGAAGGCCGTGTTGCCGCGTGTAGAAGATCCTATCAAGGCCGAGTGTGCCAACGTGTTCTATGAAGTTTGGCAGAGGGTGAAGGTCGATCTTGACTATTTGCAGAGAGCGGATCGCCATCGTCATCAGTATGAGCAAGGACAGTCCCATACCCCAGATGGTGATTGAAGGTGCGCAGAGAATGCCAGACAGCCGCACTGCCTGTCACTTTTGATAGGATAAGGAAGCTTGTTTTGCCCTACTCATCCCCGAGAAAATTATGGAGCCTGCCCTGACGCGCATTGGAACACAAATGTCTGCTCTCACAGGTGTGCGGGCTATCATGAAAGACATTATCGAAACGCTTCGCGCGAGTCAGGGAAGGACTTTTATCAACTTGAGTGCAGGCAATCCTGTGATTTTGCCTGAAGTGGAACAATTGTGGCGCGATTGTACCCTAGAGTTACTCAACAGTCCTGAATATGGTCAGGTGGTCTGCCGCTACGGAGCCAGTCAAGGCTATGAACCCCTTGTAGATGCGATTGTTGATGACTTTAATCAACGTTATGGATTGTCGCTATCCCCTAGACAGGTATTGATTACGCCAGGTAGTCAGTCGTTATATTTCTTGGCAGCCAATGCGTTTGGAGGGGCGAATGCCGAGGGGCAACTACAGCGGATTGTTTTACCCTTAAGCCCTGACTATACGGGCTACGGAGGCGTTAGCTTGGATGCTCAGGCATTGCTAGCCTATAAGCCAGCCCTTGATATTGATGAAGCAGGACATCGTTTTAAGTATCGTCCAGATTTTAGCCAGCTTCACATTGATGAAACCACGGGTTGCATTATTTTTTCGCGTCCTTGCAATCCCACGGGCAATGTGTTGACTGAACAAGAAGTTGAAAAAATTGCAGCCCTTGCTGCACCTTTCAATGTCCCCGTCTTTATCGATTCAGCCTATGGCCCTCCCTTCCCAAGCCTAAATTTCACCGATATGGTGCCGCATATCAGTGCCAATACGGTGCATTGTATGAGCCTGTCGAAGGCGGGTCTGCCTGGAGAGCGTATTGGTATTGCCTTGGGTGACGAGCAGGTGATTCGTGCGCTAGAAGCATTCCAGACCAATGTTTGTATTCACTCAGGACGCTACGGTCAGGCGATCGCAGCCCGTGCCATTCGTTCTGGTGCTCTCGCTCAGATTTCTGAGTCGGTCATTCGTCCTTTCTATCAACAGAAATTCACAGTTTTAGAAACGTCTCTCAACGAATATATGTCCGGCGATCTGCCCTGGTTTTTGCATCGCGGTGAAGGTGCTATTTTTGGTTGGGTCTGGTTCCGCGACCTGCCAATTAGTGATTGGGACCTGTACCAAGAGCTGAAAGCAGTGGGGGTTATTGTGGTGCCAGGCAGCAGTTTCTTCCCTGGCCTACGTGAAGATTGGGCCCATAAGCATCAATGCTTGCGCATCAGCTTAACAGCCACGGATGAGGAAATCTCTGAGGGTATGAAACGCTTAGCGCAAGTGGTGCAGCAGGTTTATGCAACCCATCGCCAATCGGTGCTCAGCCATTAGTTTAGTTTGATTTGATACGGATGAATATGGCACCTCAACTCAGCGAGGAATGGATTGAAATCGGTCGTATTGTTGCGCCTCAGGGACTAAGCGGTGAGGTGCGCGTCTATCCTGACTCGGACTTTCCAGAACGATTTTTGGTACCGGGCCAGCGATGGCTCTTACGTCCTGGCAGTAGACAACCCGAAGCAGTGGTTCTTGAGTCGGGACGTTTTTTAGAAGGTAAAGGGCTCTACGTTATCCGTCTGGAAGGGATTACGACCCGCGAGCAATCTGAACTGCTGCGTGGGGCACGCCTAATGGTGCAGGCTGGCGATCGCCCTCCTCTAGAAGAGGGTGAATTTCATCTGATGGATTTGGTCGGCTTAACGGTTGTGAATGCCTATACGCAAGACACAATTGGTACCGTAATTGGCATTGCCAATGCAGGAAACGATCTATTAGAAATTCAACCGACGCAAGTCTCAACGCAAAACATTTTAGTGCCCCTGGTTAAGACCTTCGTCAAGTCCATTGATTTCCAAGCGAAACGGTTAGAACTTATGCCGATTCCAGGGCTTTTGCCTGATGCATCCTAAGGGGTTTACCACGTCGGGTCACAAAACAAATTAATAGTCAGCGTCTCGCAGTGGGGGGGCACTGCCGTAATGCACGCGCACACATCTCCCACCTCTTCCACTTCTACTTCGCAGGCATGACAGGACCCCATCAGGCATCCGGTGGGAATATCGATGCCTGCTCGTGCTGCCACAGTTAAAAACGATTCGCCTGCTTCAGCCTCCACTTCCACATTGTCCGGCAGAAAACGCACCAAAACACCCACAATCTTGATTCCTACGTATTCACTAGTTCTATTGTGACGCAAGACAGCAAGCAGAAATCAGAGCGGCTTTCAGGTTAAGACC
>DATNQK010000541.1:0-7673 GCA_036704065.1 Stenomitos sp. | reverse complement strand
AAGCGTAGCCCGTCTCCTAAATCGACCACGCCTGCATTTTCGCCAGGCCCAACCAGAATGCGATCGCCAGTGGTTGGGAATTGCTTCAAGAGGGGACGCGAGTTTTTATAACAGCAGTGTTCAGACCACATCACGCCAAACATGCCTAGCTCGGCGCGATTGGGATGCCGTCCTAGACGCTGCACAATTTCTGAATATTCTGAGGGCTTAAGGCCTTCAGCGGCAATTTCTTCGGGCGTGAATGGCACAGGAGAGGTCATGGTCGCTTACCAACGGCACAGCCTCTTATTGTACTGGCAGAGGTCTGCGATGGCGTTTAGCGCACCACAGATTTTAGTCCTCAAGCGCCATTAGCTGAGAAAAATCCATGAGACAACCAAAATTTAACCCACAAATTTTCACCCTGTAGCCTGGTAATCAATCCGTTTCTACACACTCAAATCATCAAAAGTCTTTCAGAATAAGCTTTTTGATTATACCCGACCAAAATAGTCGGGTATGTTTGACGACTATTTTGGTGCGTGCTAGTATCTAACGAACTAATCAACAACTGGCCCTATCAAGCGTCGAGGTAAGGATTCAGCACCATGACCCAAAGCATTCTCACTCAAGACCAGACCGCGTACTTCAAGGGTTTGAAGTGTAAAGAATGCGGCACGGAATACAAGGCTGAGGCCGTTCACGTTTGCGAATTGTGTTTTGGGCCTTTAGAAGTTAACTACGACTTCAGTCCGCTCAAAGGCAAAATTACGCGTCAAGATATTGAGTCGGGGCCCAATTCCATTTGGCGCTACCGTCAGTTCCTGCCTGTTGAGACCACTGACCCCATCGATATGGGAACAGGGATGACGCCCCTATTGAAATCCCATCGTTTGGCACGGCAGCTTGGCCTGCAAAACCTCTACATCAAAAACGATGCGGTCAACATGCCCACCCTGAGCTTCAAAGACCGCGTTGTGTCTGTGGCTTTAACGCGTGCTCGTGAGCTAGGCTTTACCACGGTTTCCTGTGCAAGTACGGGTAACTTGGCTAACTCGACTGCTGCGATCGCTGCCCGTGCTGGGCTCGACTGTTGTGTCTTTATTCCTTCTGACCTCGAAGCAGGGAAAGTTTTGGGCACCCTGATTTACGCACCCACGGTGATGTCCGTTAAAGGCAACTACGACCAAGTGAACCGTCTGTGTTCAGAGGTTGCCAACACCCACGGTTGGGGCTTTGTGAATATCAACCTGCGGCCCTACTATTCCGAAGGTTCCAAGACCTTAGGTTATGAAGTTATTGAACAGTTGGGTTGGGAACTCCCCGACCACATCGTTGCTCCCTTGGCTTCCGGTTCTCTGTTTACCAAGATTTATAAAGGCTTCCGAGAATTTGTCGAAGTGGGCTTGGTTGACGATAAGGCTGTGCGCTTTAGTGGAGCCCAAGCAGAAGGCTGTTCTCCCATTGCTCAAGCCTATAAAGAATCCCGCGATTTTATTAGCCCCGTGAAGCCCAATACGGTTGCGAAGTCCATTGCTATTGGCAACCCTGCTGATGGTGTGTATGCAGTGGACATTGCCCGTAAGACCAATGGTCAAATTGAATCCGTGACCGATGCAGAAATCGTGGCAGGGATGAAGCTGCTTGCCGAAACAGAAGGCATTTTCACCGAAACAGCAGGAGGCACCACTGTCGCGGTCCTCAAGAAGTTGGTGGAAGCAGGAAAAATCCGTCCAGAAGAAAAAACCGTTATCTATATCACCGGAAACGGGCTGAAAACGATGGAAGCGGTGCAAGGCGACATCTCAGAGCCGCTCACCATCGAGCCTAAACTTGATAGCTTTGAGCGTGCGTTAGAGCGTTCTCAAACCCTAGACCGCTTAGAGTGGCAACCTGTTTTGGTATAAATACTCTAAGGAATTAGTGCAGCCAAAGCCTCGGCCTTGGCTGTATTGCTCTCACTATTGCTGTGTTGAAAAAGATCAAGAAGAGTTGAATTGATGGCTGTCAAAGTTTTAATTCCCACCCCGCTGCAAAAGTTGACCAACGATCAGGCAACGGTTGAATGTCAAGCTGGGACAATCGCCGACTTACTAGAATCCTTAGAGACGAATTGCCCTGGTATTAAAGCGCGCTTATGCGATGAACAAGGTGAATTACGCCGCTTTGTGAACTTCTATGTCAATAATGAAGATATCCGTTTTCTGGATGGGAAAAGCACTTCCCTTCAAGATGGGGATGAAGTAAGCATTATCCCTGCGATCGCAGGGGGTTGACGACGTTCACGGTAAGTACCATGCCCGAAGATACTACTCTCGATCCTCAGTCCGGTTCTCCTGCGGAAAAGAAGTCAGCGTCTCAAGCAAAAGCCGCTACCTCTGAGACTGGCGAACCTGCGAAGGCCGCGAAATCTCCTAAAGCCAAAGGCGATGCCGCAGCAGAGGGGTCTAAAGCCAAAGCAGCCAAAAAAGAGGCAGTGGAAGATAAACCCTTCGGCGACTTCATTACCCAGGACTATCTGCCTGCCTTAGAAAAGGCTCTTGCCGCTCAGAAAGTGCCTGATCTGCAACTCTCCTTTGCAAATAAACAAGTCAAAGGGCAGTGGTTGCGCGGTCAACGGCAATTTACCGTTTATTTTGCCCAAGACGACATCAACTCTCAGCGTGCCTTTTCTTGTTCTCCTAGCGCCACTCAAACCAGTACGCTGGAGCCATTTTTGCTCGATGAACGGAAAATTACGCTAGACCTACTTGTCTTTGGAGTTGTGCAGCGTCTCAATGCCCAAAAATGGTTTGGGAATAACTAGACCCCAACTTTGCAGTTATCTGGCAACGTTTCTATGCGTTGTTTAAAACCTTTACAGCCTCTCTCGTCCTTTGCAAGGGTTATTGCATAATTTTCAATGTTCTTCACTGAATATCTAGATATATTCCAGATATCCAGGTATGGTTCAATTGAGAAGTACGAGAGGGGTAAAGCTATGATCTCGAAGATGATGGGGCTGGCTACTATTGTCCTAGGCACTGTTGCGGGAGCACATTTCGTTTTCTCCCCTGTCCAGAATGCTGTGGTTAGTGCAGCGCCAGTTCGTGGAACCACCGACCCAGATCGGGCCGATTGGCAGCCTAATGCTAAGGTCGATCCAACCAAGCCGGTTCAAGTGGTTTTCATCAACAACTTTGGTGAAATGTTTCGCTACACCCTGATGGGACATACCGATGCCCGTGAGCTGTTGCCAGGTAAAACTGCCAAGCTAGGAAAAGTACCGTTACCGGCCTACATTGCTGTTAACCCAGCCCGAGATAAAATTAATATCCGCTATAAAGTATCGGTAACGAATAACATTGTCACTTTAGATGTGAGACCTGCTAAAGGGCTAGGGCAACGCGCTTTAGAGATTGACAAGAGTGGTGAAATTTACGCTTATTAGGCGTTAGCTAAACTCAGGAAAACACCAATAAGGGAGGCTTAGGTCTCCCATGAGGCATAGGAAGACGAATGTTGACGCAAGTCCTGGTACAGTGTAGGAGGTAATGGTTTAACCCATTCCTTTTGCATTGGCTATCTTACTGACCATCTGTTTCTATGCCTCATTATTTAGTCGTTACCTTTAGCGATAAAACTCAAGCTGATTCTGCCTATGCAAAGCTAGAGGCAGCGCAACTTGCCCTCGCGCAACTGGAAATTGCTGGTTCGGGTTATAAAAGCCTGCAAGAGTTAAATGTCTACGATCCCAACCAAGTGGGTTGGAAACAGTCAACCAGTATGCTGTTTTGGTTGGTTCCCTTTGGGTTCGGTGCTGGTTTTTGCTTTAATTCCATCACTCAGCTTTCAATTTTGGAGCAGAGCTCAGCGCTGACGAATCATCTGCTAGGGGGAGTTTTGGGGGCCGTCTCTGGAGCAATGGGCGGCTTTACCTTTGGGGGAGGATTGCAATTTTTGTTTGACCGAGATAAGCAGCCGCTTGGTAAACGGATTAAATCCGGTAAGTATCTTCTCATTGCTCAGGGAACAGAACTCTTATTACGTCAAGCCTGTCGCATATTGCAAGGCGAGACATCCGATAGCCTACAACTTTACGAAGGTCAAAGATAAATTTCTCCACCGAAATTGAACCATCGGTTGAGTATTTATCAGGAGGACAACTGAATCAAGCTGTGTTAGGGTTGCCAGAGGATTGTACTCAATCCTTTGCTTTAACCCATTAAGAAAACTATTGCGGGTCTAACTGATAGCCTCAGAATTTTGGCAAACCCAATAATCTACTGCTATACGAATACCGCTTTGAGTGAGTGAGAGCCTTGAATAGAAATCGCGCACTGAGGTACGCAATTCTAGGGAAATTTGCTAAAATAAAACACTTAATCTATGAATGCAGCTGTTTTGAGTCGATTTGCTTTGTATCTAATTAAAAAATCTATTTTTATTTAAATTTATATTCTAAAAATTTATGCGCCATATGTTTGACTACGTTTCCATCTTTGTAGATGGAAACAATATGTTTTATGCTCAGCAGAAAAATGGTTGGTTCTTTGACCCGAGAAAGGTCCTTGAGTTTTTTACCCGAGAGCAGCATACGCGTCTTGTGAATGCCTTTTGGTACACAGGACTTAAGGATGCTCAAGATCAACGCGGATTCCGCGATGCGTTGATTAGCCTGGGGTATACAGTACGGACTAAGGTTTTAAAAGAATATTATGACGATCACTCAGGACGCTATTCCCAAAAGGCGAATTTAGATATTGAAATTGTGATTGATATGTTCAATACCGTTGAGCAGTATAACCGGGTTGTACTGTTTAGTGGCGATGGCGACTTTGAACGGGCGATTGAGTTGTTGCGTTCTAAAAATACTCACATCACGGTCATTTCTACGGAGGGGATGATTGCGCGGGAGCTGCGAAATGTCTCAGATCAATATATTGATTTAAATTCGCTGCGCAGTGAAATTGAGAAATCGGAGTTTTGATGCTTTGGTTGCAGTGTTGGAGGGGTGAAGCCCGCGATCGCTCCTGCTGTTGGCATTAGCTCTTGACATTTGCGTTCTCCGGCACTGCGAATGGTTAGGCCTTGCCATAAAATGAAACTAGGTCTACATGAAGGCTCACTTACGGATCTTGCTGTTTGTAAGGACTCCATCTTTGTCGCTTTGAGACCGCTTATTTTGTTGGGACACAGAGGTTTGAAGCAATCGCTATGAAAATCCAGCCGAGTCAGGTTGATCGCATTCTCATTTTCGATACCACCCTTCGCGATGGAGAACAGTCTCCAGGCGCAACCTTAAATGTGGATGAAAAACTGACAATCGCTAAGCAACTGGCCAGACTGGGTGTAGACATCATTGAAGCAGGTTTCCCTTTTGCCAGTCCTGGGGATTTTGATGCAGTGCAGCGTATTGCAGAAACGGTGGGAACCGCAGATGGCCCCATTATTTGTGGTTTGGCTCGGGCGACGCGCCAAGATATTAAGGCGGCAGCGGATGCTTTGAATCCTGCGGCTCATGCACGAATTCATACGTTTATCGCCACCTCTGATATTCATTTACAGTACAAGCTTAAAAAGACGCGACCAGAAGTTTTGGCGATCGCCGAAGAGATGGTGGCCTATGCCAAGTCGTTTGTCGATGATGTGGAGTTTTCTCCCGAAGATGCGGGACGCTCGGATCCAGAATTTTTATATGCGGTTCTAGAACGGGCGATCGCAGCGGGTGCAACGACCGTCAATATCCCCGATACCGTGGGCTACATGACCCCTGCTGAATTTGGCACGCTCATTCGTGGCATTAAAGAGAATGTGCCCAATATTGACCAAGCCGTGATTTCTGTGCATGGTCATAACGACCTAGGGTTGGCGGTTGCCAATTTCCTAGAAGCAGTTAAAAATGGGGCGCGTCAGTTAGAGTGCACCATCAACGGCATTGGCGAACGTGCTGGTAATGCCGCGTTAGAAGAATTGGTTATGGCACTGCATGTGCGTAGACAATACTTCAACCCCTTCTTAGGACGTCCCGCAGATTCGGAAGCTTCGCTCACCAACATTGATACGCGACAAATTTATAAAACCTCGCGCTTGGTGTCTAACCTGACCAGTATGTTGATTCAGCCTAACAAGGCCATTGTGGGGTCGAATGCGTTTGCCCATGAATCTGGTATTCACCAAGATGGTGTTTTGAAAAACCGCCTGACCTACGAAATCATGGATGCTCAGTCCATTGGTTTGACGGACAACCTCTTGGTTCTAGGCAAACTTTCTGGCCGCAATGCGTTTCGCTCTAGGTTGAAGGAGCTGGGCTACGATCTGTCCGAGCAGGAATTGAACAAAGCCTTTGTGCGATTCAAAGAGTTGGCGGACAAGAAGAAAGAAATTACAGATCGCGACTTAGAAGCGATTGTTCAGGATGAAACCCAGGCTCAAACCGTCAATGGATTTGTCTTAGAGCGGGTACAAGTCTCCTGTGGCGACCACGAGTGCCCCACGGCAACGGTGACGCTGCGCACTCCCGACGGGAAAGAGTTGACAGACGCTGCGATCGGGACGGGGCCAGTGGATGCGGTTTATAAGGCAATTAATCGACTGGTGGAAGTTCCCAATCGGTTGATTGAATTTTCTGTGCAGTCGGTGACGGCAGGGATTGACGCGATGGGTGAGGTGACGATTCGCCTCCAACATGAGGATCGCATTTATTCTGGTCATTCGGCTAATACCGACATTATTGTGGCTTCGGCACAGGCGTATCTCAATGCCCTCAATCGTCTGTTTAGTTCGCTGAAGAACCCTACTTTGCATCCTCAAGGGTTTCAGGATGTAGCGGTACAAGCTGCTCGGGTTTAGGACGCTGTCCTCTTGCTCCTAAGGGTCTATAGTTTGAGGGGGTAGAGGTCTACCCTCTCGGTTGCTTATTTCAATAATTTGCATCTATGAGTACTGATCAAGATTTTCGTGACCCTACTGAAACGATGCGGTTGCAATTTGCCCAACTGCAACAGGAGCGTGATCAGGCGCTTGAAGCGGTAGCACGGTGGCGACGACGTTACGAAGTAGAAGCGCAACAGCGTAGGGCTGAGGCGGAGCAAGCTGAACAAACGATTCAAGGTTTAAGGGCGGAGTTGTTGCAACTGTGTCAACTGGGGCCTCAGTTACGGTCTACGCCTCAACCGCTGTCTTTGCCTGCATCGAGCGATCTTGAGTCTGAGCCGTTGGAACGCTTAAAGCTGGAGGTATCTAAGTTACAGCAAGAGCGCGATCGCCTGTCTCAAGCACTGGAGCAGGAGCAGCAACAACATGCGAAAACTCGTGAGAATCTTATTGCTGCGTTGGGTGAAGCGCTACAGCGGCGCAAGTCTTAGAAGCCTATTTCATTCAGTTCCATCGTTGATCACTACAGGCGTTGCAACTGCGATTAAGGGAGAACTGTGGAAGTTAGTTTACTTTCCTCTCTACTTCCATAATTGGAAGCAAGCATTTGGAAGAAGTTTGCTGGACTAGTGGCGATCAACCTTACAACTACAGCCTTTGCGTGGATGAGTTTTCCTTTCACACATTGCAGGCTGTGATCAATGCCACTGAAATAAGGAGAGCTAAAACCCTGTAAGGCTTGATTTAGAGGCATCATGGCCTTACAGCCTACTCTAACCCCTCCTTGTTCTATGCTCAACCGTGCCGAAATCCTCAAGCAACAATTCAATCAGAGTCTC
>DATNQK010000540.1:0-5669 GCA_036704065.1 Stenomitos sp. | reverse complement strand
CGTAGCTTCTTTCTTCTTGGGCTAGGGTTTTAGAAAATCCCATCAACCCAAATTTGCTGGCACAGTAGGCTCCCCACTGCGGAAAGGTTTGTCGACCAGCTACAGAAATGACGTTGATAATGGTCCCTTGTTTGCGCGATCGCATTTGGGGTAGCACGGCTTGCGTACACAAAAAAGGACTGGTCAAGTTGAGGTCGATGACGGCTTGCCAATCTTGAGGTGGGGTATCCAGCAAGTCATTGGTATAGGCCATGCCTGCATTATTCACAAGAATATTGATCGGCCCGACTTGATTCAACAGCTGTGTAAACCGATGGGGAAGCTCGTCCACCTGTCCCAGATCGATGCCAAATGCAAACGCTTCAACCCCACAAGCGCGCACAGCCTCAAGGGTGGACTGTAATCGCTCGAGAGAGCGTCCAACGAGTACGCAAGAGACTCCAGCTTTCGCAAAAGCCAACGCTGTTGATTGGCCAATGCCCTTGCTAGCTCCTGTAATTAAGGCAAGTTGTGGAACTGAAGTAGCCATTCTGAAAAATGGAATAAAACTTGGGACAAGTCCGAACTTATCCTAGACCCTCACCCAAACAATGGTTAAGGATCTAGAGGTTTGATGAAGGCTAGTTCTCCAACTTCAAGGCACAGGGTCAACCCAAAGCATGAATCCCTAAACGGACTATTTCTTAGGGTGGAGTTGTAAGCAAACACACTCTCAGGGGAAGCTTAACAAATGTTAAACTTTTTTGATTATATCACTGCCTTTTGCGATTGAGTTGACCTTGCTATCACTGAGCAAGTTCAATAAAAACGCCCATATGGCGGAATTTCTCGTAGCGTAAATCTTTACGTTCTTTGGCACTCAATGCCGATAGGGCGGACAGATGCTCTAATAAAGATGACTTCAGAATTTCGGCTGCTTTTAATGGGTCGGAGTGTGCTCCACCAAGGGGTTCAGGCAAAATTTCATCAATTAATTTCAATTCCAGCAAATCTTTGGCAGTGATCTTCAGGGACTCGGCGGCCTGAGGTCCTTTCTGTGCATCGCGCCAGAGAATAGCGGCACAGGCTTCAGGCGGTGCAACGCTATAGATGGAATGCTCGAACATCAAAATGCGATCGCCGACGCCAATTCCTAGCGCCCCACCAGAACCACCTTCACCAATTACGGTACAGATAATGGGTACGTCGAGGCTAAACATATCCCGCAAGTTACGGGCGATCGCTTCGCCTTGGCCGTAGGCTTCAGCATCCAATCCCGCCCATGCAGCAGGCGTATCGATAAAGGTCAAAATTGGCATGCCAAAGCGATTGGCATGGTGCATGAGTCGCATGGCTTTACGATATCCACAAGGGGAAGCCATGCCAAAATTGCGCGCCACATTGTCTTTGGTGTCTCGGCCTTTTTGTTGCCCTAACATCATCACAGGCTGACCTGCCAACCGACCCACCCCGCAAACGACAGCCGGATCGTCACCACCCCGGCGATCGCCATGAAGTTCCATCCACTCGTCGCTAATGGCCTGAATGTAGTCTAGAGTGCTGGGACGGCGCGGATGGCGTGCTAATTGAAGCTCTTGCATCGGTGTTAGACTGCTAAAAATTTCTTGACGCAGTTGAGCCGCCCGAGCTTTCAGCAACTTTAAATTTTCGGAAACATCCACTCCGTTCTCGTCGGCCAATTGACGAATTTGGGCGATGCGCGCTTCCAAGTCGACAAGCGGTTTTTCGAAATCGAGGAGCTGGTTTTTACGATTGGAAGTAGCCATTAGTGCAATCCCTTAAAACGGCACTGTATCTAAGTACAGCGAATAGTTGGCCTAGCATTGGCCTGCACCGTTGCAGGTTAACTAGACAGCGCCAATTGCAAGGGTTTAAACCCATGCTTTAAAGAAGCCTCACCAATCTTTTCCATTTTTTCGACTGTAATTTGGTTGCGTCCCCAGGAAAAGTTGGTATGCCACTGCTCAAACTCCAAGATCATGGCTTCTGCAAAACAGGCAAACAGTTGACGGGAGGGAGTATCCATATTGACGATGTTCATGATCCGCCAATCGATATCAAGCGAATGTTCAACAATACCGCCTTTCAAGACATGAACGCTAGGGGCTTGAATCTTGTTGGACAGGTTTTTCGGGTACCCGCCATCAATCATCAAACAAGGGTTCTTGAGTACGGTTGGATCAATCTCGACACCTTTGGGCATACTGGCAACCCACACCACAATGTCTGCAAGGGGTAAGGCTTCTTCTAATGCCATGATTTTACCGCGACCGAGTTCCGCTTGTAGCTCCTGAAGTCGTGTTTGATTGCGAGCCACCAGTAACAGTTCATCAACGGTCGTATTTGCATCGAGCCACCGACACACTGCACTACCAATATCGCCTGTTGCACCGCACACGGCTACCGTGGCATTAGATAAATTAATCCCCATCTGTGCAGAGGCTTGTTCCACCTGACGGCAAATGATGTATGCCGTATGGGTATTTCCAGTGGTAAAGCGGCGGATATCGAGTTCGATGTCGCGGACTCGTGTAATACGCTCCAGGTTAAAGTTTTCAAAAATAATGGAAGAGAACCCACCGAGGGCCGTAATGTCGATGTCGTGCTTCTGCGCATGAGCCATCGCATTGATGATCTTGCGCGTTGCCGATTTTACCCGCTGTGTTGCTAGCATTTCGGGCAAAAAGCAAGACTCCACATACTTCCCATAAGCAACTTGGCCTGTTTGGCTGGTAACCGTTATGGAGTCAACGATTTGAGGCGGTGCCATACACCAGAAATCAAGACCCTGGTCGGCATATTCTGGATAACCCAAATCCCGCGCGACCAATTGGGCGTGTTCTAAACTGGTGAGGTGACCGATTAAACCAAACATAGAGCCATAGGGTAAATGTCAACGCTAAGCCTTCGGGCATTGCTTCAAGGTTTGAGCGTTAAGGACTGTTAAAATAGTACACAAATTCTTTGCACTTCACTGAAACTGAATTTGCAAAGGTTGCCTCAGTGTAGGGAAAGCAACTGAAGTTGCCTAGAGGCGACTAAAGATATTGTCAAATTGATAGCGTCCAGATGAAAGTGCCTTCTGGAGACGCAATGAGCCGGCGTATAGGGAAAAAGCACCTTTCGGGATGAAGGTGCTAAAGGTTTTCAGGTGTGAGGAGCATTATGCTCAGGTGTCATCCTAAGTGCCCCATGTGTCGATGATGTGATAAACGGGTCAAGATTTTGGGCTTATCAAGTAATACCTAGGACATTTTGGAGTGGCTCAAGTGCTAAATGCAAGTTTACTGATCTCAGAAATCATCCAAATGGGGTATGTAGAAGAATTCCGACCTCCCTAGAATACTTACTTATCAGGGAACACACATCTTACAAAGCACGGCCCCCCGGACAGTGCTTTTTTTTTGTCTAATTTTATGAAAGACTTTGGCGCTGCCTCGTCGCGGATGGTAGCGTTTTTCGTGAAAGGATATTGGTTTGTTAGCGCCTCTATCGTTTGCCCATTAAGGGCAGAAGGGGCGCTATGGTTAAAGTTTCAGAATGGGTGACCGGGGACTCGAACCCCGAACCAAAAGATTAAGAGTCTTCTGCTCTACCATTGAGCTAGTCACCCTCACTGTGCGAAGTGGAGGGATGCACAGGTTTTGCAGGTCTAGGAAGGACTTACTGCTGTTTGTGCAGTGACTATATTAGCACAGCGATTCTGCCTTTCGTGCAGAACAAGAATACCTGTCTTGCTAGCGTGCGTTATGTTGCGCGTAGAGTTGTTTGAAGAGGCGTTGCTGCACGGCATGATCCACGATGGGTGCTGGGTAGTTATAGCGATCGCGTACTTCTGGGGCAATGGTTCCATTCAGCAGATGAACGGTATCAATGCTGCGGAGTTCGGGCAACCACTCGCGGATATAGTCAGCGTCGGGGTCAAACTTTTGCGCTTGGGTATAAGGATTAAAAATCCGGAGGGGCTTAGGGTCCATGCCGCTAGAGGCGCTCCACTGCCAACCGCCATTATTGGCTGAGAGATCGCCATCAATGAGGTTTTGCATAAAGTACCGTTCCCCTTGCTGCCAATTAATGATCAGATCCTTCGTGAGAAAACTGGCCACGATCATGCGGCAGCGATTGTGCATCCATCCTGTTTGGTTGAGCTGACGCATCGCGGCATCAATAATGGGGTATCCCGTTTGGCCCAAACACCACGCCTCGAACTGTTCTGGGGTGCCTTGCCAGGGAAAAGATTGCCACTGACGGCGGTAGGGGCCGTCGGCTAGGGTTGGAAAGGCATAGAGCGCGTGTTGATAAAACTCACGCCAAGCCAGTTCCTGCCGCCAGGTTTGAATGCTAGAGGCGACCTCATTGCTGCGGCAAGATTCTAAGAGTGCGGCTGTGGCAGCCCAGACCGTGCGAATACCAATGGTGCCAAACTTGAGCGGTGCACTGAGTAAGGATGTGCCAGGAATGGCAGGAAAATTGCGATTCTCTTGATAGTCAGAAATGACATTTTGGCAGAAGTAGTCCAGCATTTCCTTGGCAGCTTGCTCGCCAGGATCTGCAATGAGTGGTGCTTCCCAAACAAACCCCAACTCCGGTGCGGTGAGTAGCGGCATGATGCCTGCTTCGATGGCGGTGGCATGTTCGTCTGCGGTTAGCCCTTGAGCGTGTTGAAAGGTGGGGAAGGGTTCCAGTTTGGTTTTGCTGCTCCAGTTGCGCCAGAAGGGGGTATACACCGTGTAGGGTTCGCCTGCCCCCGTTACAATTTCGCCTGGTGCATGTAAGAGCTGGTCCCAAAACGTGAAGATTTCGATGCCTTCGCGGTGCAGGGCTTCCATGACACTGCGATCGCGCTCTTTAGAATAAGGCTCTACATCTTGGTTCCAGTACACGGCCTTGGCTTGGAGGGCACGGGCCAAGGTGGGAATGGCTTGCTCTGGGTTCCCTTTGAGGATTAGGAGTTGACTGCCAGCAGCTTCATAGCGCTGTTCGAGGGCTTGCAGACATCCCATCAAGTAGGTGACGCGTGCAGGGGCAACATCGTCGCGATTCAAGATATTTGGATCTAGACAAAAGATGCCCACCACCTTTGTTGTATGGGCACGAGCGGCGGATAGGCCTACATTATCGGATAGTCTTAGATCGCGGCGATGCCAAAATAAAACGAGGTCAGCCATCAACTTTTAGCGCGTGAATCAGTAATTTGACGGCTTCGATCCCTCAGTTTATGCACAATAGCCCCATCAATAGCGAAAAATCAAGGAATTTTTCGTCTATTTTGCGATTTTATGTGATATTTCGCTCAAAAATGGCTGAGGGCACACTGAGAGATCTAGACCGCCGTTGAGATAGTCTAACCTCCCATGTCGAATAGCAACACCTCTGCAGGGGTTGAACCTAGGCCTTTTAAGCGCAGTCCATTCGTCTGATTAATCCCGACGCCATCTCCTGCATTCAGAGCGTATTCATTGAGTTGAACTTCTCCACGGGCTACTTGCAGCCATGCAATACGACCCTTATCTAAGGAATGTTCTACCGTTGCACCTGGCGTTAAGGTGGCTGCATACAGGTTCACGTCTTGATGGATAGTGACGGACCCCTCGCGGCCCTCTTGAGAACCAATTAAACGCAGGCGATCGCGCTTTTGTTCCGCTGCAAAGTGGGTTTGCTCGTAACTG
>DATNQK010000539.1:0-3781 GCA_036704065.1 Stenomitos sp. | reverse complement strand
TCATGGTCTTCCATCAGGTAAACAATGAGGCCATTGGGCAGGCGGAAGCGTTCATAAGCGGGAACGTTGACCTCTGGCAAAGGGCTAAAGGACAAGTCAGTATAATGCTTTGGCGTTGCCGCGCTTGCAGGGGCTGCTGCCATTAGACTGTAGAGTAGCGGCACCCACACCATGGCTAGGGCAGCGCACAAAACGTTTTTCCAAAAAGACCGTTGCTTCATATGCCACACACAAGGCGAGAGGGAGACAAAATTCTGCACCCGTAATCGAAGCCATGTCTACCTTGAATCGACTAGAATGGCTGTGTAAACTGTGTAAACTTTAACTTAAAATCCTGCCATTCGTGCTGCTTATGTCCCCTGAAATTGCCTACGATAAACGCAAGCTGGAAAATCCTCCCTACGAAATCCATACCCTTGGCGATCGCGTCCTGCGGCAAACAGCGAAACGGGTGGCAAAGGTCGATGCAGAAATTCGGCAAATCGTGGAAGATATGCTGAAGACCATGTACAGCGCAGATGGCATTGGGTTGGCCGCGCCTCAAGTGGCTGTAGCCAAGCAAATTATTGTGGTTGATATCGATCCCGAAGATGCCACCAACCCCCCATTGATTTTGATTAACCCCGTCATTCGCAAGAAAACTGGTGATTGGGAAGTGGAACAAGAAGGTTGCCTCAGTATTCCTGGGGTTTACCTGGATGTGAAACGGCCTGCCATTATTGAAGTGGCTTATAAAGATGAGTTTGGCCGACCCCAAGCTATTCGAGCCAAGGAACTGCTGGCCCGTGCCATTCAGCACGAAATGGATCACCTCTCAGGCGTGTTGTTTGTAGATCGTGTGGATAATGCGCTGTTACTCAACCAAGAGCTATCTAAGCACGGGTTCTCTCATCAATCGGTTAAGCCCGTAGGCGGCTAAGATTAAGCTGTTGGATTAAGCGTGCGTGATGCCGATCAAAAGTGGACTGTTGTTGGGTGTATCTTGTGTTGCCTTTATTGCAGCGGTTGGGTGTGTGTTTGAACTATCCTCCGGCACCCCAACGTTAGGGTCGATGGCAACCAATTTAATTTTGGTATGCAGTGTGCCTTTGGGTGTGTATTCATTTGTGGTTGCAGCCCGTGAGGCTAAGGCGCATCAAGAGCGCTAGAATTCACCCTAACTTTTGCGGTTCGAAGGGCATCTCTAGCGTCTTGAGCAGTTTTTTGCTCAGGTGGAGATGGAGGTTAGACATTCTCTAATTCAATGCCCTTCGTTTCTTTAATTAGAAAAATAACAAAGAAAATGGATGTTGCCGCTGCGACGGTATAAATGCCATAGGCAGACCCGAGCCCAAGATATTGCAGAATCGGAGGGAAGCTAGTAGAAACGGCAAAATTGGCGACCCATTGCATGGCTGCTGCTACAGAGAGCGCTGCGCCGCGAATTTTGTTGTTGAACATTTCCCCCAATAAAACCCAAACCACAGGTCCCCAAGAGAATCCGAAGCAAAAGACGTAGCAGTTTGCTGCAATCAGAGCAATGACGCCTGGAGTGCCACTTAAGGTAGGAGCACCCGTGCTATCTAAGGGCGCATTGTTAAAGATTGCGGCCATTGTGCCTAACGTGAGCGTCATGCCGATGGATCCTAAAATCAGCAGGGGTTTTCGCCCAAATTTATCAATGAAGGCGATCGCCACGAGGGTAGTGGCAATATTGACTGCCCCTGTGATCACAGTAATGGTGAGGGAGCTTTGTTCTGAGAAGCCCACCGCACGCCATAGAATGCTGCTGTAATAAAAAATGACGTTGATCCCCACCAACTGTTGCAAGATGGATAAGCCAATCCCAACCCATACGATGGGCAATAGGCCTCCCGAACGGCTCAGCAAATCAGATAGACGGGGTTGACGCTCCCTTAAGACGGTTTGGCGAATTTCGGCAATCTTTTCAGGAACATTTCCCCCTAAAACTTTCGCCAGAACATTTGCAGCTTCAGACTCTCGACCTTGTGCCACCAAATACCGAGGCGATTCTGGGATCATTAAAGCTGCCATTCCATAAAGGATTGCAGGGGGCACCTCCGTCCAAAACATCCAGCGCCAAGCCGCAATCCCAAATAAAAACGGTGACTCAGCAGATCCGGCTGATACTGCAATGAAGTAGTCGCACAGCAGCGCGATAAAAATACCAAGTACAATTGCGAATTGTTGCAATGAGCCTAATCTGCCCCGCAAATGGCTAGGAGAGCACTCGGCAATATATGCCGGGGCAATCACACTGGCTGCCCCCACCGCTATGCCACCCAATAAGCGCCAAAACGTGAAATCCCAGATCGTGAATGGTAGCCCAGAGCCAATTGCGCTGATCGTAAACAAGACTGAGGCCACAAGCATGGCTTTGACCCGTCCATATCGGTCGGCAATCTTCCCAGCCCAGAATGCGCCGACAGCCGATCCCAGGAGCGCTAAGGAGACAGCCAGACCTGTTTCTACGCTGTTGGTGCGAAAGGTAACGGATAATGCTTGCACCGCACCATTGATCACAGCGGTATCAAATCCAAACAAAAAACCGCCTAAGGCTGCAGCACTGGCAATTAAAACAACGTAAACAGCACTCGATTTTCGGCGGTTTGTGATGATTGTCATGGATTGATGGCAGACTCAATACGTCTAGAATCCCAACCTGAGACCAGTCCGTAAATCTGCCAATAGAGAGGATTTATTCTTTAAATTCTTTTGAGAGAAAAGCAGAATCTTTGCTTCATAAAATGTTACTTTGTGAAAGCCTAAATCTTCCTGAACCTTGCAAATGAGTAGGAATGTGCTTGCGAGGCTTTAGGGGTAAGAGTGGGTGCTACTTTGGTTGTAGAGAAAGTGCAATGTAGCTCAGATTGACGAATTACGCCAACTCAAATTGACTGAATAAACGGTTGTGTAGTTTTTCTATCCATTCGTGTTGCTGTTCAGTCAGGGGATGTGCCGTAAGATGCGCTTGACGACCTGACTCTGAATAATCTAGTTGGAGAGATAGATAGTGATCTGGCCATTGGCTGAGGCGATCTGGCCACTCGATGGCTACAATCCCAGATGTGACTTCTCCTTCTGTCCAGTAGGTTTCTAAATGCAATGCATCTGTTTCTGTTGCAGACAAACGATACAAATCCATGTGGTAAAGCGGAATGCGCCCTTCTAGATACTCGTGGATCAGGGCAAAGGTAGGACTAACAATCGCATCGGTAATGCCTAGCCCCTGACCGATGCCTTGAACGAGGGTGGTTTTGCCTGCGCCCAAGTCTCCTTGTAAGAGTAAGACAGTATTCTCGGTGAGGACTTGGCCCAGATACTGTCCTAGCGTCTGTGTGTCTTCGAGAGAGTGAAGGTTGATACGGACAGAAGACATAAGGTCCATGGCAATGGGTTATGGGGCCAACAATTATATTAAAGGCAGAATAGCGCGTGCGGGGTAGGTTGTTTCTAATAGGGAGAGGGGTGCCTTGAGCGAATACACAGCGTCTCAATTCGACTGTCTAGGTAAATTGCAGTGAGTCAAGCAAGGGTTGAAGTCCCGATAGTTAACGACGCTGAATTATGAAAGTTGCTATCCTCTCGCAAGATGCTTCTATTTACTCGACAAAGCGCCTCACTGAGGCCTGTTTACAGCGGGGCCATGAGGTACAGGTGGTCGATTTCCTGCGGTGTACGCTGTTGTTGCACCCCCATCATGCTCAAATGTGGCATAAGGGTTCTCTTTGCCCCCATTTTGATGTTGTGATTCCCCGCATTGGCCCAGCGAAGGCACTCT
>DATNQK010000538.1:0-2062 GCA_036704065.1 Stenomitos sp. | reverse complement strand
AACATCCAGCAGCATCCGCACTTTTATCGCATTTTGTCCGTTGAGATCTTGAATTTCTATGAAAAGACGCAGAATTTTACTTGCAACCTCTGGCTTATCCACAACACTCTTCGCAAGTGCTTTTAGAACCAACCCATCCGTCGCTCAAAAACCGTTGCCCGCTGTTCCGACTGGGATGCTGTCTCCTGGCAAAACGGTTCAAATTGATGCAGGTTTGGCTGGCTATTACGTCAGACCGCTGACCAAGGATATCGTGCCAGCCGTAGTTGTGATCATGGAAGCATTTGGGCTCAACGATTACATCAAAAGCGTTTGCGATCGCCTTGCTCAGGCAGGATATGCAGCCATTGCCCCCGATTTCTACCACGGTGCAACCTATGCCTATACAGACATCAATGCGGCGATCGCTAAACTCAAGTCCCTCAAAGACGAAACCGTCATGACTGAGTTCGGTAAGGCAGTTGCGTTCTTATCCAAGCAAGGGGGCGTACTTCCCAATGGAGTGGGAGTGATGGGCTTTTGTATGGGAGGACGCTACACATTTATGGCAAATGCCATTCATGCGTCCAAGGTTAAAGCCGCGGTTTCCTTTTATGGCGGGGGTATTTCTGCGGCCCCTGATCCTTTAGGCAGAGCCGATTTGCTCGGTCTAGTCCCTGCAATGACCGCTCCGCTGATGCTCATGTATGGGGCTGAAGATCAATCCATTGCCCCAGAAGAGCATCAACGCGTTGCATTGGCCTTATCGAAAGCCAAAAAACGATATACCCTGAACGTGTTTCCGCAAGCAGGCCATGGTTTCTTCAGCGATCGCCGCGATAGCTACAATGCTGCGGCCTCTGCCGAAGCCTGGGCGATGACCATGAACTTCTTTAGACGTCACCTCAAAAATGATCGATAAAGGATAGCTACGGCTCGGATGGCGAATTGGGTGCAGGAGCAGACTTTTCCAACCCTTCAGATTGCCTTTGCAACGATTCTGACCATTGCTTCGCGAGGGAGATAAAGTCAGAGGGCATCATCAACAGGGTTGTGGTGTTGTTCTCTGCCCCAATTTCTGTCAGCATTTGCAACCGTCGCAATTCTAAGGCGGCGGGATTCGCCATAATGCTTTGGGATGCGATCGCCAGCTTCGCCGATGCATCTTGTTCGGCTTCGGCTTTAATAATTCGGGCACGTTTTTCACGGATTGCTTCCGCTTCCTTGGCCATCGCGCGTTGCATCGTGGGCGGAATTTCTACATCCTTCATTTCCACCCGCTCTACAGCAATACCCCAGGGTTCAGTCACCTCGTCCACAATTTCTTGAACCTTGAAGTTAATCTTGTCTCGATTTTGCAGAATATCGTCCAGGATGTTTTGGCCCACAACATTTCGTAAGGTCGTCATGGCCGTTTGGTAAACCGCCATGCGATAGTCTTCCACACGGGCGATCGCCTTGTCTGGATCAATCACGCGATAGTAAAGAACGGCATTAACGCGAATCGTTACACTGTCTGCCGTGACTGTTTCTTGAGGTTCAATATCTACAGTCTTGGTGCGAATATCCACCTTCGCTTTCTGATCGATGACTGGAACAATCCAGTACATACCAGGCCCTTTAATGCGATGCAGACGTCCTAAGCGAAAAATGACGCCACGTTCGTATTCACGGTCAACCTTGAGGCCTGAAACTCCCAACCCCACTGCTAATAACAGGGGAAGAAGAAAATGTTCCATGACTAAAATAGACGCTATTCGTCTGAGCAATATCCCTATTCTAATGTGAGTTTTTGAGGGGTGTCTGACCGTCGCAAAACCCTCGCCTGCCAAGGCTTAGCAACAATCGTGTCAACCGAAATGCTATGCGCTGATCTTTGAGCCCCCGCATACCGCTATCGGCAAAAGCAAAAATCTTCTCAGACTTCTCAGCAAATGTTAGGCCGAAATTCAGGTACAGTTCGGATAGCTTCAAGCTAGAAATCATGAGCCTCTCAACTCCTCTGCCTAAAGTTAAAACAGTTGGAGTTGGAGAACAAACCATGCTGAATCTTAAAGCCTTATCCCATGCAACCTTTGCCACC
>DATNQK010000537.1:0-13806 GCA_036704065.1 Stenomitos sp. | reverse complement strand
GTCTGCTGACCGTGAAGCGATCGCCCAAACTGCGGCCAAAGCGGATCTCTATTTGTTGCCCGAAACGGATCTTGGTGTGATTGTGCAAGAACTGGAGACACTTCAGCCTCAAGTTGCAGTCATTGACAGTATTCAGGCCATTTATTCACCTACGATGACCTCTGCGCCAGGGTCGGTTGCCCAAGTGCGCGAGTGTACTGCTACGCTGATGCGTTTAGCGAAACAAGATAACATTGCCTTGTTTATTGTGGGTCATGTCACGAAGGAAGGTGCGATCGCCGGCCCTAAGGTTTTGGAACACTTGGTGGATACGGTGCTGTACTTTGAAGGGGATCGCTTTGCCAGTCACCGCCTATTGCGCTCGGTGAAAAATCGGTTTGGTGCTACCCATGAAGTGGGTGTGTTTGAAATGAGCGATCACGGGTTGGCGGAGGTTTTGAACCCATCAGCCTTGTTTTTGGGCGATCGCGAGGAAACCACACCAGGCACTGCAACCATTGTGGCTTGTGAGGGAACGCGTCCGATTGTGGTGGAACTGCAAGCCTTGGCGAGCCCGACCAGTTATGCATCACCGCGCCGCTCGACAACAGGCGTTGAATACAACCGTTTTTTGCAAATTTTGGCAGTGTTGGAAAAACGATTGGGCATTCCCCTTTCTAAGCTGGATGCTTATGTCTCGTCTACAGGCGGGTTAAACGTGGCTGAACCTGCAGCAGACTTGGGCGTTGCCATTGCCGTTGCTGCCAGCTTTCGAGATCGCATGGTAGACCCTTTAACGGTGATTATTGGCGAAGTCGGTCTGGGGGGACAAGTGCGGTCAGTATCGCAATTGGAACTCCGCTTGAAAGAAGCGGCAAAGCTTGGGTTCAAACGTGCCATTGTTCCCAAGGGACAGGTACCTGCTGATGTAGGACTGGATCTGATTCCTGTGACACGGGTGGCGGATGCCATTGTGGCGGCACTATCTCCTTTGTCTCAGGGCACCGAATAACGCTTTACAATCATGGAGACTTGTTTCATTGTCTTAAACCCCTTCTGTGTCTATGCAGCCTTGCAAAATTCCGCCGCTGTTACAACCAGGCGATCGCCTATGGGCCATGTTACCCAGTGGTGCATTGCGGGAAACAGAAGCGTTTGAGGCTGGACTCGCAGTTTGGCGATCGCGGGGTTACGAGGTTGAGGTATGCCCAGGGTACACGAACCGTTGGGGATATTTAGCGGGTACCGATGCAGAACGCCGACATTCTTTAGCCCGAGGTTGGGAATCTGCCGCGTATCGTGGTGTTATCTGTGGTCGAGGCGGCTATGGGGGCGCACGACTCCAAGAGGATTGGGATTGGCCTTCTGTATCGCCAAAATGGTTGATTGGTTTTTCCGATGTCACCAGTCTGCTGTGGGGCTTAGCACAGCAAGGTATGTCGGGGGTTCATGGCCCAGTGTTGACCACCTTGGCCGAGGAGCCTGATTGGTCGGTGCAGCGTCTCTTCGATTGGCTAGAAGGTCGTACACTGGCACCTTTGAAAGGGCAGGGGTGGGGCCACGGCACTGCAAGGGGACTCTTGCTTCCTGCCAATTTAACGGTGGCAACCCACTGTCTTTTTACGCCCCTACAGCCGCAGTTCGACAACGTGATTTTGGCCCTAGAAGATGTGACAGAGGCACCCTACCGCATTGACCGCATGTTAACCCAATGGCGCATGAGCGGATTGTTGAGTCGAGTTCAAGGCATTGCGCTGGGCAGATTTAGTCAATGTGAGGCTCCGGCGGGTATTCCTAGCTTGACCGTAGAAGACGTATTGCGCGATCGCCTTCAAGACCTCAACATTCCAATTGTTTCAGAACTGCCCTTTGGCCACCAAGGCCCGAATGCAGTATTACCAGTGGGTGTGGCAGCTTCCCTAGATGGTGATCAAGGCATCCTCTCCTTAGAGGTATAACTTAAGGACTCTTGCTTCTAAACCTGTGCTGCGCAGAAAAGCAATGTCAATGGGGTCATTGTTCTTCAGCGATGGGCAAAGGCAAAAGATCCCGTTTAGGCAGAATAGGACTCAAATTCATATTTGACTGGGGAGTTCAACTGTGGCAGTTGGGGGTAGAGTTCAAGACTTTATCGCTGGATCAGCTGAATGATCGATACATTCAAGATGAGAGGGAGTAGTTCACTAAAATCACAGCTTGCCTCCCTGATTCTGTGATCAATTTCAAAATAAAAATGTATACATGGATCAGAAATTAAAAACAGTTGTGCTAAAAGCCAGAATAACAGCCTCAAGCGGGTTATGTACGATTTGACAGTAAAGCGGGAACTATAAGAGTAAAACCGTTGCTATGCTTGACCTTCAGGAGTTGAGTGAGAGTAAAGTTCTCTAGAACTGAAGTCATATAAAGCTATCAGGTAGAGTCTGTACAAAATTGTTTTAACAATTGCCAAACATACTATTCTTAGATAAAAATTCAAGCACAATTGCTCATTGACAATTGTCTAAATTTTGATTCTAGACTACTTCTTTTAATGTTGTTGATTCTAACTCAAAGCTTGCCATCATAATCTGGAAGAATAAAGGATTACATATAAATTTCCTTTTTTCTTGACCAAGCCAAAGGTAACCTAAGTTGGATAGAATAGATGTTGATAAAGAAATAAGTGACTTTTTGAAGAACATATATTTAGATCATTGAATCTCACGATAAAATGCCTGTGATTTTGATGCTTTAAATTGAAAAACTAAATCTAATTGTCCTTAGAAATAAAATGGATGCATTTGCTCAGGAATTATCAGAAATATCCAAGGCGACGATTCTTATTGTTGATGATGTGAAAGATAACTTGATCTTCTTAAGTAAGATGTTATCTATTCAAGGCTACAACGTGAGATCCGCTGCGACTGGTGCTTTGGCAATTCAATCTGTAGAGGAGAAACTTCCAGACTTGATTCTATTGGACATTATGATGCCCGATATGGATGGGTATGAAGTATGTCAGCATTTTAAGTCTAATGAAAAAACTTGCAATATCCCAATCATATTTATTAGTGCTTTAAGTGAACCTTTTGATAAGGTTAAGGCCTTTCAGATGGGGGGGAATGATTATTTAACAAAACCGATTGGTATTTTAGAAGCTACTGCTCGCATTGAGTATCAATTAAAACTGTGCAGTTTCCAAAAGCAACTAATTGCTCGAAATATTCAGCTTGAAGCAGAAATTAATTGTCGCAAAAAGGCTGAGGAAGCTCGTAATCGAGCAATGCACGAAATCGCAAATATAAAATTTGCTCTAGATCAAGCTGCGATTGTTAGTATAACGGATGCTCAGGGTCGTATTACTTATGCAAATGACCAATTTTGTACCATTTCACAGTATTTGCTGAAAGATTTAATTGGGCAAACCCACAGAATCATTAATTCGGGCTACCATTCTGCATATTTCTTTCAGCAAATGTGGAAAACCATTCGTGAAGGACGTGTATGGAAAGGGGAAATCTGTAACTGTTCCAAGGATGGTAAGTTGTTTTGGGTGAATGGTGTAATCGTACCTTTGCTGGGAACGGATGGGGTTCCTACTGAGTTTGTTGCGGTGCAGTACAAAGTTAGCGATCGCAGTCGTGCTGTAAAAGATAAAATTCGAGCGGCGCTTGCAAATTGGCATCGGATACAAGCAGAAGTACAAGTCCGACTACTGCAATCGGTAGTGGTAACAATTAACGATGCAGTGGTCATTACAGAGGCTTTGCCCATAGATGAGCCAGGGCCTAAAATTATCTATGTAAATAATGCTTTCACTCAAATGATGGGTTATCAAATGAGTGAAGTAAAGGACAAATCACCACGGTTGCTTCAAGGACCAAAGACGAGTCTTGAAGTCTGTGCTCAAATTAAAACTGCATTAAAAGCATTTCAACCTGTTCGTGCAGAACTGCTCAACTATCGCAAAGATGGGTCTGAAGTTTGGATTGATTTGAATATCACCCCATTAAAAGATGAAGATGGTACTGTAACCCATTGGATTGCCGTACAGCGTGATATTACCGAGCGCAAAGAAGTAGAACAACTCTTACAACAGCAGGCTCAGATTATTGAACAGATCCATGATTCAGTAATCATTACCGATCTAGAAGGATTCATTACTAGTTTCAATAAAGGGGCTCAGCAAAGATTTGGATATGAGTCTCAAGAAATATTAGGAAAAAATATTTCGGTACTTTGTAGTGGGGATCAATCTTTCTCTGTATATGATTTAATTATTAATCCGCTTTTAGAAAATCAAAGACATGAAGTTGAAATATCGATGGCCACTAAAGCCGGAGAGGTTTTTCAATCCTATCTCTCTCTTTCCGTTCTAAAGAATGATGCAGATAAATGCATTGGAATGATTTGCTACTGCATTGATATTAGTCATCGCAAGAAAGCAGAAGAAGAAATTCTAAGATCTCTAGAAAAAGAACGGTATTTGCATGAGCTAAAGACTCGCTTCGTGTCTACAGTATCTCACGAGTATCGTACTCCTTTAGCAACCATTCTTTCTTCGTTAGAGCTACTAGAGTACTATGGCCATTGCTCAACAGAGGAAGAAAAGAAAGAGTATTTTCAACAGATGCGGCTGGCAATACGTCGATTAACAGATATGTTGAACGATGTGTTGAGCCTCAATGAAACTGAATCTGGAAAACTATCTTGTAATCCTACATCATTAAACTTGCAAAAGTTTATCCAGGATCTGATTGTTGAGTTGCAGCAAAATACAAAAACAAAAAGTAAAATAATTTTATCTTTTAGGGGCAATAATTTTCAGGTCGAAATGGATGGAAAACTTTTGAGGCATATTTTCTCTAATTTGATTTTAAATGCAATTAAATATTCAACTCAAGAGAGTGACATTAATTTTGAGGTTGAATGTCGAGAAAACATTGCTGTATTTTGGGTTAGAGATCATGGGATTGGTATTCCTGAAGACTCGATTCAAAGTCTATTCCAGCCCTTTTTTAGAGCGAACAACGTGGGTACTATTCCTGGGACAGGTTTAGGATTATCGATTGTTCGGCATATGGTTACCCTGCATGGTGGTGCTATTGATGTTCAGAGTGAGGTCGGGCGTGGCACCAGTTTTAGGGTTGAAATTCCATGGCAACCTGCAAAGAATTAATCTTTGATACTTTCAGTATGAATATTGGAATATCAGCAAGGTCTGATATCACAGAGTTAAACTGAATTTCTTGTCGGACTCTATTGGCAGTGAAGTAACAAAAACCTCAATAATTTGTGTCTGTATTTCCTTTTTCTAGTAAAGCCTTTTGTTGGTTACGGATGCGTTCCGCTACATCTTGCCCTACTTCAAGAATTTCTTGAGCAACTACTGGTTCTTCTCCTAAGAAAAGTTGTAACCCTACAATTAAAGGCTCAAATTGAGTTGTCGCTTCAGTTGATCTAATGATTTGTAATATTTTTTCGGCATGCCCCATTGTTGCAATTAGAAGTAAGGTATCAAGAATGGGGTCAATGGCATCTGTATTTGTAGTTGAGGCACTTAATACAGAAGGTAAAACCTTCCAAAGGTCGTCCCATTTTTGTTGATCTACTAGTAGTTCAGCTAAATACCCATTTGCTTGCCAGTTTGTTGGTGTAATCGCTAAGCTTTTTCTTACTAATTCTTCGGCCTCTTGAGAGCGACCTAGCGTGCCTATGGTGACGCCTTTATTGACGAGCGCCTTGGCGATTGGTTCAAGCAACTGAATCTCAGAGCGATGTTGGAAGCGCTCAATGAGGTCATCGTATACGTCAATCGCCTCTTGAGAGCGACCTAGCGTGCCTAAGGTGACGCCTTTATAGAAGAGTGCCCTGGCGAGCAGTTCAAGCAACTGAATCTCAGAGCAATCTTGAAATCTGCTAATAAGGTTGTCAAAGGCTGAAATTGCCTCCTCATAATTGCCTGATTTATAAAGTTCTCCGCCTCTAATTAAATCCTGCCATTTATTCTTATCTTGACCTTTCGCCTCAACACTTATAAGTTGTTTTAGTGATTCTGGCACATCAGATGCGCTCAAAAAGGTTTTTGGAGTAGCTTTTAAGAGTTGTTCTCTTAATTGGAGCGGTTGTGAAGCGTTTAGAATTCCTTGATATGCGTAAAAGTGATCGCTGCGCTCAATTGAATTGAGTAAACAAGCTTCATTGGCGAGTTTTGTAGTTACCTCAACTAATTCGTTGCCTTGATAGAACGTCACTATAAACTTTACTGCTGCTTGCACCCGACTCGAAGGATGACTGCGACGACGCATCAAATAGTAAATGTTGTATAGCCTCTCTGAGGCTTGGTAAAGCTTTTTTCGCCCCTTCCCTGGTACTACCATCACCGCACCACGGGCAACCAATCGGTTGAGTAACGCACTAGCTTGATTCACATTCATTCGTGAGGCAATGGCAATTTCTTTTGCACCCTTTGGATCCCAAAACTCCAAAAGAGCAATAAAAACCTTGCGTTCTGCGGTGGCTAAATGATCGAGGTGGCTTTTGAAATAATCTGTATGTTCATCAATTAACTGGCTAATGTTGGCCATTAAATCTTTCAGCGATAAATCCACTGCGAAATCGATCAAAATTCGCAATAGCCGAGGATTTCCTCCCGTTAGAATCCGAATTGGCTTCAAACGATTGTCACTAACCTGCTGTCCTGTAATTCTTATCCATAAATTGCGACAATCTTCTAATGAAAGTCCTTCAAGCTCATAAATAGTAAAAAACTCAAACCATGCTTTTTGAATTGCTTCAATCTGCTCAAATCTTTGTGTTGCCGTACCCAGCAGCATCAGACGCGATTCATTTTGCAGTGCATGACGTAGATCCCAATCGTCATGTTCGCCTAACTGCTCTGCAAACAGCATATTTAAGTTTTCTACTATCAGCAGAATACGCTTTCCTTGAGCATCTGCAAAATCCATTAACTGGCCTAAAGCTCGCTGTTGCAAGCGTTTTTCGTCAGTCTCAACTTTTAGTTCATCATAGGCAGTTTGCCAAGTAGCATTCTGAGTTTGATCTGCAATATGAAATAATGCCTCTAACCAAAACTCCCCCACAGAAGTAATCCCGTAGGATTCTTCGCCAAATACCAATGGGTACCACTGCTGATTCAGTGCAGGGTTTTTGCGTACTTCTGCTGCTACTCGACGCACCAACATGGTTTTACCTGTTCCACGCGCCCCTACTACCAAGACATGTTGATTTGCGGATTCGGTATTCTCGTGGAGGTTTTCTAGAATCAGATCCAGATACGGTTTGCGCACTACAAAGGATGCTATCAGTTCGGCATCGCTACTAAATCCTGGGTTGTACTTGTATTTAAATTCCATAGCTAAGATCACAGGCGTTGTGCAGCAGGGACGAAATTGAACCCATGTGTGGCTTGCCACCAATCTTTCAACAGGCGAGAAACAAAGCTGTATGTTTCTCCTGCTTTCAGTAAGTAACCATCATGCTCTAGGATACTGAGCACTTCCCGCACAACCTCTTCCGGTCGGTCTTGCTCGTTAGCAATAGCGTACTCCTGCCCCAACACATTACTAGCTGCTGGTGTTAATGCCCCAACGACTGCTGTTTCAGTCAATAAGTCCAAAGCTAAAGGATGCAGCATCGGTCCTAACACCATTTTTAATCGTTCTTCTAAATGGCTTAATTCTGCATGTCCACGTGTGCTTAGCATCTTGCGGGTATAAATGTCTAAAATCATGTCTTTGGTAACAGTGTCCACCCCCCGAAACTTGCAGTTTTGATACACCAGCTCAAAAAAGAGTTGCACATGGTACGGAATACAAATGCCAATGCATTCAATCATTTGATCAATTGCCCCATCCTCAAACGCTAAACCATAGGCTTCTGCTAGGGCTGCGATACATCCTTCCGCTGCTTCGATAGTCCACGGGCCTAGCTCGAAGGGTGTGAAGTGATTGATCGTTGCGCTCAGTCCTGCCTGACGAAGAATTGGCCCTAACCCAATAGAACCTGTCACAACCAGTCGTACTTTCCCTTGGTGTTTCAGGCTATTGGCGCGTAACCATGACATAAATGCATCTGCCTGGGCACGACGCTCAGGCGTAATTGTGTAGTCATTGCCCTTGAGCATCCGACTCACCAAAATCGGTACCTCATCTAGGAAAATAATTACAGGCTTCTCCGAGTCAGCCAGAATTGCGAATAAGCGATCACCCTTCGCCTGCCAATCTCCTTCAGTTAGGCCACTCCGTAGTGTCACTTTAAGTTCTGCCACTTGTAAAGCATCAATACTGTCAGCAGCAGACCTTAAAATATTGGCAAATATATCTTTTGTTCTGCTCCACAACGACTGATGTTTGCGGGTTGCCACACTTAGCTCTGCAATAGCATCTGCTGCTGAAGCTGCTTCTTGTAAGTCGACATGAAGGCATACAAAACGATCTTGGATTAATCGTGAGGCCTCATGCATGAGACTGGTTTTCCCAATACGTCGCTGCGCAATAAGCAATAAATGATTTCCTTCCTCTAAATTTTCCAGGAACAACGCCATTTCCACTTTGCGATCCCAGAAGCGTTCTCCTTCAACCCAATTCCCGACGGTTCGTTTTAATTTTGCATTCATCTTGACGTTCTAACCTTTACAACAAAAATGTTGCCAACAAATCTGTTGCAAGAATAGCATGCCAACAAAAATGTTGCCAACAAAATCGTTGGCTATGCTCTAGAGCTGGTTCTATGACTATCACTGCTTCTGCTTACGCATCTGTGGAAGGTTGTAGAGCTAGCCAGAGATTGGTGATATACCTGAACTAAGAACTGTTGAGGCAGTTTGCTTTGAACTGAATCGTCACTTACGCTTGTGTCCTTTTCAACTTCCCCTTCAACCCATCGCCTCAGTGTTGCTCCCATGATGGATCGCACTGATCGGCATTTTCGTTACTTCATGCGGCAGATTACGCGCCGCACCTTGCTCTATACCGAAATGGTCACTAGCGCTGCGATTTTACATGGCGATCGTCAGCGTTTGCTAGGCTTTTCCGAGGCAGAAAAACCCTTAGCGCTGCAAGTGGGTGGGGATGACCCCAAAGCCCTCGCAATTTGCGCTCAAATTGCCACCGATATGGGCTACGACGAAATTAACTTGAACGTGGGTTGCCCTAGCGATCGCGTTCAGAATGGTAACTTTGGAGCTTGTTTAATGGCGCAACCCGAACGCGTAGCCGATTGTGTTGCTGCCATGTGCCATGCCGGAACAATTCCTGTTACCGTTAAACATCGCATTGGCATCGATGATCGGGACGCCTACACAGACATGGTGCACTTTGTGCAAACCGTCGCTGCTGCCGGATGCGATCGCTTCAGCGTTCATGCACGCAAAGCATGGTTGCAGGGACTGAGCCCTAAAGAAAATCGAGATATTCCACCGCTCCGCTATGACGACGTGTATCGCCTCAAGCAAGAGTTTCCCCATCTGTTGGTTGAGATCAACGGTGGCATAAGTACCCTAGAAGCGACCCAAACCCATCTCGATCATGTTGATGCCGTCATGATCGGACGCGCAGCCTATGATAACCCTTACCTATTCGCAACGGTCGATCAAGCAATTTATGGCGAAACTACAATGCCCTTAAGCCATCGCCAAGTGGTGGAAGCAATGTTGCCCTACATCCAGCAGTGGACTGCCCAAGGGTTGAGGTTGCATAAAATCACCCGCCATATGTTGCAGTTATTTGCAGGGCAACCTGGGAGCCGGATTTGGAAACGCTACCTCACCGAGCAATCTTCGAACCCGCAAGCAGGGATAGAGGTGCTAGAAGTCGCCCTTAACCAGATTGTTGAAGTCCAACGGCGTAACGATGAATTGCTTGCAGCCTGGGTTTAAAGCCAACAGCCCAGACCATGAAACAATAAGAAAAAACTTTTGCTAAAGGAGTGCTCATGCCGCCGATTGTACTGTGGAGTCTTGGCCATGTGGCCCTCTTACTCATTGCTTATCTTTTGGGGTCGTTCCCCACTGGATATTTATTAGGCCGCTGGCTCAAAGGCATCGATATTCGTAACTATGGTTCAGGCTCAACGGGTGCCACCAACGTGTTGCGTACCCTGGGCAAAGGCCCAGGTGCAGTGGTGCTGCTTATCGATACCATCAAAGGCGCAGTGGCGATCGCCCTCATCCAGTGGGCCTATAGTGCCAACTCGCCGCTGTTGAACTGGATTCCATCGGACATCAATCCTTCGCAGTGGCTGCCATGGGTTGCAGTATTAGCAGGGCTTGCCGCCGTCCTAGGCCATAGCCGATCAGTGTGGCTGAACTTCTCCGGCGGCAAATCCGTGGCCACCAGCTTAGGGATGCTCCTGATGCTCAACTGGCAAGTCGGATTGGCGACCTTTGGTGTATTTGGTTTGATGCTAGCCCTTTCCCGCATCGTGTCACTAAGTTCAGTAACGGGTGCGATCGCCGCTCCCCTCTTGATGGTGTATCTGCACCAGCCGCTAGCCTACATCCTGCTAGGTGTTGTCGGTGGACTATACGTGATCGTGCGCCACCGAACTAACCTGCAAAGACTTTTGGCAGGCACAGAACCCCGCCTTGGCGAGAAACCAGCTCCTATCGAACCAACATCCTAACTAGGATTTTGTTCATACCAGGCAATTGTGCGCCGTAGACCTTCCTCCAAACTGACCTGGGCTGTAAAGCCAAAGCTCTCCGCCGCGCGGGTGGTATCTAAACAGCGACGGGGTTGCCCATTGGGTTGGTCAGTTTGCCATACCAATTTCCCGTCAAACTCCATCAAGCGACAGATCAGTTCCGCTAAATCGCGGATCGTAATTTCGTAGTTGGTGCCAAGATTGACCGGCTCAGCATCGTTGTAGTGCAGCGCGCCCATTGCAATTCCACGTGCCGCATCCTCCGAAAACAGAAACTCCCGTGTAGGACTGCCATCACCCCAAACAGGCAGTTCTTTCAGCCCTTGCTGTTTCGCCTCATAGACCTTGCGAATCAATGCCGGAATCACATGAGAGCTTGCCGGATTGAAATTGTCCTCTGGCCCATATAAATTGACGGGGAGCAGATAAATGCCGTTAAACCCGTACTGTTGTCGGTAGGATTGCAGTTGTACCAGTAGCGCTTTTTTAGCAATCCCATAAGGCGCGTTTGTTTCCTCGGGATAACCGTTCCATAAATCATCTTCCTTAAAGGGAACAGGCGTAAACTTGGGGTAGGCGCAAATTGTCCCTACACATACAAACTTTTCAACCCCTGCTTCATAAGCCGCATGGATCAATTGCACACCCATCATCAGATTGTCGTAAAACAACTCCGCAGGCTTTTCGCGGTTGAGCCCGATGCCACCCACATGGGCCGCTAGGTGAACCACGACATTTTGTCCAGCAACTGCCTTACGGCAGTGATCCATCAACCGTAAATCGCAGTCTTTCGAGCGCGGCACTGAAATATTGGCTGCCGATGCGCCTGCTTGCTGTAACTGAGCAACGACCTGTTTGCCTAAGAAGCCAGCGCCGCCCGTAACTAAAATTTTCTTCGTAGCTAAATCAAGAGATGTCATAGGATGCGATCAAGAAGGGACAAGGGATGTGACATCGGATACAGCGAACAGCAGTCGCATCGACTACGGTCAAAGTGCTAGTGTGGAAGTACGTTGGTCCACACTATATGGTTAGTGTTGAGCCTTTGTCTTACAAAAAGGATTTATGGATTCCCATAGTACTGTCGAAGAACCTCCTCAAGAGCGTAGCAGTCATTTTTACAATTTGCTAGGTGGCTTGATTGCAGTGTTGACGCTGACTTTGCCGTTCTACATTACCTCGCATTATTCGTCCAGCACAGCATTAAGCAATACGTCTCCTTCAACCACCACTGAAGCTGCAGCACCGCGTTAGTGTGCCCGTGCCTCTGCAATCATAAAATATGTACGAAGTGATAGTGGCACGTACATGCAAGCCGAGTTGCCGAGAAGAGACGGGTGTCCAGCCCCCTGGTTAATTCGTGGGGCTGAGTTTGCTTGGGGACAGCGAACCTACCTCATGGGCATCTTAAACGTGACGCCCGATAGCTTCAGCGATGGTGGCAAATTTGATTCAGTAGAAACTGCGGTTGATCAGGCCCTCTGTTTGACGGCTGCAGGAGCCGATATTTTGGATATTGGTGGTCAATCCACTCGTCCTCAGGCAGAAGATGTGTCTTTGGAAACGGAATTGGCACGAGTCATTCCTGCGGTGAAAGCCATCCGCCAGGTTTGCAATATTCCCATCTCGGTTGATACCACTAAGGCGGCAGTGGCAGCAGCGGCGATCGCAGCAGGTGCCGATATCGTCAACGACATTTCAGGCGCGACCTACGATCCTGAAATGTTGCCAGTGGTTGCAGAACTTGGAGTCCCCATCATCTTGATGCATATGCGTGGGACACCCCAAACCATGCAACAAATGACCCACTACAACAATTTGCTTGAGGACATCATTGCTGCACTACACACAAGAGTCATCGCAGCACAAGCTGCAGGCGTTGTGTTGAGCAACATTGCAATTGACCCCGGCATAGGATTTGCCAAAGCAGGTTCTCAAAATGTGGAATTGCTCAGGCAATTATCGAAGTTTCATTCTTTAGGTTGCCCGATTTTGGCAGGACCATCTCGGAAAAGCTTTATCGGTCAAATCCTAAATCGGCCCGATCCACAAGATCGTGTGTGGGGCACTGCCGCCGCTTGCTGCGCTGCGATCGCCGGAGGAACGGACATCCTAAGGGTCCATGATGTGGCTCAGATGTACGATGTGTCTCGTGTCGCAGACGCCATTTGGCGCACCCCTTCAGTGTGAAACTATTTTCACTCAAGCAGCTATCAATTGTCGCGTTATTGTGGCATTGCAAATGCCGAATTTAAGTTCAGTATCTGTTAGATTCGCTGGAAGATTGAACATATCCTGAGGAAAATTTTGCTTTTCCCCAGTGAAGTCTAATGCACCAATACAGCGGATTTTGGGCAGAAAGGCTTTTTGGCTTTGCCAGTGTATCTCAACGAAACCGAATCCGCTATAGCAGATTGAAACCGAACAACGAACTGTTATTGAGAACATGCCAAAGCAAAAGAGCGTCCTACAAAATCCGTAGAACGCTCTCTCCGTAATATTTTTAGTCAAAGCCCGTGACGAGGATTGAACTCGTGACCTCACCCTTACCAAGGGTGTGCTCTACCACTGAGCCACACGGGCAACGGTGGATGGGCCGAGCTGGATTTGAACCAGCGTAGGCGTAGCCAGCGGATTTACAGTCCGCCCCCATTAACCACTCGGGCATCGACCCTTTCCGCCACCGGAGAATCAATCTAACACACAGACCTAGAAAAATACAACCCCGAAAAGCAGTTAACAGATCAGGAACTTTGGACTAAACCGTAAAAAGGGATTGGCTAAGCAAGACCCAGCCTATGAACTATCCCTACTGACCTCAATACTGAACTGGTGTCTATGGCTATCTGTAGCCTTCCTCTATTGAGCCTAAAGGTGACCTCACCAGTTATCCGCCATCTCACCCTTACTTATTAGCTGAGTGACTACACACCCAGCAGCATGATCAGAGCTGTCACAAAGACCTTCCCCTTCGTCAGGTCATCAACTAAGCCAACCCGAAACCCGTTGTCTGGTCTTGGCTTGAAGCCCCCTTCCGAGGGCCTCGAAAAAATTTTTGACGAAAGGAGTTGACAACCCTGAGTAGAGTTGATAAGTTAGTAAAGCGCTCGGGAAGCGGAAGCGACTCGAAGCGGCCAGAACCTAGACAAGATAATAGTTTGAGAGATTCTTAAGGAATCA
>DATNQK010000536.1:0-10484 GCA_036704065.1 Stenomitos sp. | reverse complement strand
GTATCGCCCCAGCCTGGTTCAAACCCTAGGGACTGCAATTCAAGATGGAACGTTTCATAGGTGGTTTGGGGGGGACGGTGTTTCAACAGGGCGATCGCCTCTCCCACCTGTTGCTGCAAATGCTGACCGCTGAGGATGCGGTCGTTAATCAGCAGCGCCATGCCATCGTAGTGATGCTGACGCAGCACTTCAAAGATTGACTGGGTCCATTGTTGCGGATCTTTACCTAGGGCAGCAGCCAAGTATCGATGCAAACAAGGCAATCCCTCGCCAATGCTCCGCGGATCTTGAATGGTGAGATCCAAGTCGTAAAAGGGTTGCACATCAATTTCTAGGATGCCGGGTTCATAGCGGTTGACTAGGCGATCGCGCAAATCCAAGAGCGACTCAGCCGGCATGGGGTCCACACTGGCCAGATCCACCGAGAGCCTGAGAATGGTCTGTCGGGCAATGCGTGGGCGCAAAATGAGCCAGATGCTTTCTTCTTCGAGGAGAACCTCATGGGTGTGATGAATCAGTTCTCCTAAACGTGAACTATGAAAAAAGTAGGGTGGTTTTTCTAGGAGCTGACAGGTTTGTTCAAAGGTCTGCAAAATCTCATTGCGTAGCAGGTAGCGCTTACCCGTGGCACGAAACTTAGCAATAAGCTGGCGAAAATCAAGCTTTTCATCGCTTCGGATGACAGCTTGCACGAGTTCAAACATAAATTGCCCTCTTACGCAAACAGGTTTAGACCAATTTTTTAGGACAGCATTCGTTTTATTTTTTTTGCAGCGACAGTTTTGAATGATCCTTCAACCCATTATCAGATAGCTTGTTATTTGCGGTAGGCTCAAACGATAAAACTTCAACTTTTCTTTATCCACGCATGCACCCAAACCGCGTCTTTGAGCAGTCTATCGACATCCAAGCAGACCTTCAGCGAGTGGACCAAACCATTACAGAGCGTGATCTTATGCATCGCTGGCTCAACCCAGCCTTACGATGTGAAGCGATTGGGGCATGGAGCACAGCCATTGGGGCCGAATGTTTATTTGTGATTCAAATTCCTTTTTGGAAGCCAACCTTACGCAGTAGAGTCATCGAACGGCGTCTCGGATTAGTGGTCTGGGAGTTTGATGGGTTTTTCCAAGGATGCGATCGCTGGGAATGCCAGCCCGAAGCTGATCGGATTCGCCTTACCAATCGGTTTGAGTTTACAATCCCTAGCCCGATCATTGCCACAGGCTTTAACATCTTTGCAGCGCACTGGACCCGTCGAGATATGCAGTCGCAACTGATAAGGCTCAAGGCTGTTGCGGAATCAGTTGGGCCTACCCCTTAAATGGGCCTGTATAGATACCCGAACGGTTAAAAGCGAGAGCGAATCTGGAAAGAATAGTCGCCACCGGGTTCAAGTTGATAATCTTGCTGCTCTAGAAACCGACCCAAGGGCTCTAAAATTAAGGCTCTGCCTAAGGCAGGCGAAACGCAGAGTTTGCCTTGCTTAAACTGCCATTGAAATTGCCAAACATAGGTACTCGCCACCACTTCCCCAGCAATTTGACCCTCATGCCAGGAGTGGTTAGTCACACGCAGGTAAGCAGTGGTATAGGGAAGCTGCCGAGAACTCACACGTAAGCCGAACAAAAAGCACTATGCGATTACTTCTGCCCATTATCCATTTCCTATAGCCGCCCTGTCTACTCTTGACATCAGGCTGTGTTAGTAGGTCCTTACACAGAATCGGGCGGCTGGAAAACGTGCGAGCCATCTATAGGCTTATACCTCATTCGAAATGGCTAGGGATTGCTGGTGCAGTTGACCGACCAGTTCTTCAATTCCCTTTTTAATGCGACGGGTAACGGTTACAGGGCTGACGCCAATCCGAGCGGCCACTTCTTGGCGCGAATGATGATGTAAAAAGACAGACTCAATCATCTCGCGGGTCTTATCTTCAAGCTGGTTGAGGGCATACTGCAACTCAATTCGCTCTTCTTCATTGCATTGCTGAATGGAAGTCCGCACATCCATGAGGGTGTCGCCTAAGGTCATCGCCGAATCAGCTTGTTGATGGCTGCTAGAGGGCACACGGGCATTTAAGCTCAGGGGTACACGATTAGAGGAGGCCAATTTTACAGAGCGCCATTCGTCAATATCCACCTGAAGGGCAGTAGCAATTTCTTGGTCGGAGGGCTGACGGCCATACTCCATTACCAGTGCTTGGCGCGCTTTCTCGCCATCTCGGCTGAGTTGTTGCCAACGGCGTGGAATACGAACGGTGTTTGCGCGATCGCGGAGGAAGTGAAGAATCTCGCCTCGGATATAGGGCACAGCAAAGGAACTAAAGGCGTAGCCTTGAGATGGGTCAAAGCGTTCAATTGCAGTAATAAGGCCTAAGTAACCGCACTGTTCTAAATCTTCGTAGGGTTCTGCGCACTGATGAGATAAGCGGTGAGCCACCTTGCGAACCAACCCCATGTTGAGCTTAACGAGACGGTTGCGTAAATGCACCGAAGGACGTTGGCGGTAGGCCATTAACAACTCGATAGTTTGCGAATGGGCAGAGGGTTGATAAGCCATGATGTTTCCCCGCTTTTTATATCTATTGATGAACCATGACTCTCATTATCGGTAGACTTCCCTTAGAGAACCATCGTTAAAATACGGGTTTTAGCGGCAGGATTTTGAGCAACCCTCCGCGAAATTACCTAGGTAATTTTCCATACATGCATTTTTGTGCGAGCCTCAACATCGTATCGACTTAAAATACTCGCAAAGCTTAGGTTTGACTAAGCTATTACTTCACTTAGAGTGCCCACTTCACAGGTGCGATTAACCTATCGCGAACGGATAACCCATGATTTTCTTTATTCAAAAAATAAACCAATGCATTGAGAGATAACGCTTCCATCACACCCTCCGTAGTTCTACGGAGAGAAGGACAACCCTTGCAGCGTGGTACTGATTCCTTGCAAAAAAGTTGGGTCGTAAGAACAAGGCCATAGCGCACAATATTAGACAAATCTATAGTGATCGCTTTAATTACAGCCTGATGAATCGCCTGTGTAATGTTACAGAAATTCACTTAGAAGGACTAACACTTTGATGTCAAATGCCATCGTGACGCTTTTGAGCGATTTTGGTAGCGCCGATGTCTACGTAGGCACCATGAAAGGCATCATGCTGCAAATTAATCCCGCACTCACCCTTGTGGATTTAACCCATAGGATCCCAGCCCAAAATATTCAGGTCGCCGCCTTCCAGCTTCAGAATGCAATCCCGTACTTCCCTCATGGAACTGTGCATTTGGTCGTCGTGGATCCTGGGGTAGGCAGTCAGCGTCGGGCGATCGCACTAAAAACCCAGCGTGCTTACTTTGTGGGCCCAGACAATGGGGTGTTTTCTTCCCTGTTAAACCCACCCGACTCGAACGCGGTCTCTAGTGATCGGGGCACTCAGGCTGTGGTTCTAGATAATCCCACCTACTGGTCTACACCAACCCCCAGCCTTACATTTCACGGTCGAGATATTTTTGCACCTGTTGCAGCCCACTTAGCCAGCGGTGTCTCTTTCGCAGATCTCGGCACGGAAGTTGACCTAGAAGATCTTACGCATCTGCCCAGACCCCAAGCACAAACCCTCTCTAACGGCTTTTTAGGAGAGATTCAAGCCATTGATGGGTTTGGCAATGCCATTACCAATATTCCTGGCACCTGGGTTGAAGGACGCGCCTGGATTGCAATAGTTGGGAATTGGTATTTTCCTGGGCAGTCCACCTATAGCTGTGTTGCAAAGGGCGAAAAGTTGGGATTAGTGGGCAGCCATGGCTGGCTAGAATTAGCTTTCAATGGGGGCAGTGCTCAGCAAAACCTGGGCTTGGCCGTCGGCAACGACGTGCAGGTGACGTGGCAGAATTGACATGCATAGCCCGACATAAAATCTACTACCCTGAAGGTAGCGTCTGAGTTGCGGTTGTACCGCTAGACCGATTGCATTTATCGCATCGCAAAGGGTTGCTTATGCTGATATGGCTTCAAGAAACAGGAGAGGTCTATCAAGGCCAATTTGGTGAGTTTACAGTTACACGCCAAGATCGGCTTGGCGTTGTTATTTACCGTACAGCACTCACAACCGCCGCCCTTGCAGTTGCCTTGGCCACCGCCTTAACCGTAACCGCTCCAGCGTCATTACCCCTCACAGCACTGCGCGGATTATTCATTGTGTTTTGTAGCGCTTTAGGCGTCAGTTTATGGACCATTCATATTTACCTTAAGCCTCTGCATCAACTCCTACAACTCCTGTGGGCCTTGGGTAGCGCTGTTGCCTTGGGCATTGTCCTGCTGAATCCTCAACCGCTGCCTTTAGTGCTTTACACCCCCCACTCCGTGGCACTGGTGGGGGTAGGGTTGGTGTTTGTGGCCTTGGTTGGCCTTTTTGTCAAAGAGGCATTTTGCTTTAACCGATGGCAAGCAAAATTGCTCGTCGTTTTGGTTCCATCTTTACTTTTGGGTCACTGGTTAGGCTTGTTATCAATCGAGATGGAAAAAACTTTATTGTGCATTTGGGCCGCCATCTTTCTTTGGTTTGTACTCGATAAAGATACACAAGCGATTCCGCCAGATGTAGGAGACAAAACGGTTTTCGACTATTTAAAGCATCAGAATCATCGCAGTGCAGATTAATTGTTAAGCAACCACCTTCTAGCGGTAGATTTTGCCGCAATGATAGCGAAGGATTGACAGGACTAGGGTGAACACTGGAAAATCTATTTCCATTGTTGTTTCGATATCGAATCTTATGAAACGTCAACTACTCGCTGCTGTTTTTGCAGGTACTTTATTACTACCTCTTACCGCTTGTGGCGGCGGGTCTGACACCCCAGCCGCATCGCCGTCTGAGTCTCCTGCTACCTCTCCTGCTGAGTCTCCTGCTGCATCTCCTTCTGGCTCTCCTGCTGCATCTCCCTCCGCAGCGCCTAAGTCTCCCTAAGAGAATCTCTAGTGCCTATCATTAACATCACCCAGCGTTTTGTAACACAAACAGTCTGAACGGGTTAATAAGGCAATATTTCACTTGTTTTGTGAGGAGTCTGACAATATGAACCAAATCAAAATTTTGGCTGCTGTGCTTTTGTTAGGGATGACTGCAACCCTAGGAGCCTGTAGTAGCGGTTCCGATGCGCCGGCAGGCTCTCCATCAGCTTCGCCGTCGCCATCTACGTCACCTTCTACTTAAGCGTTGAAAGCAGTTTACTGACCGTATTCTCGCTTTTACACAAATCCTAAAAGTTGAATCTTTAAACTCGCTGTCCTAGAGGCAAGGCTAAGTTTAGCCCCCTCTAGGACATCTTGTTTTTAAGCAAAATTGACCTTGAGATACAATTGAGGGACTGCTGAGATCCGCCAGCCAAGGGCGATCGCATCCACGAAACCGTAAACTGCACCCAAAACAAACAGATTGATGATGGGTAGGCTGTGTAAACCTCTAGTGCTTTTAGTGCCCCTTGGGGTGGCGATGGGGTTGGGCAATTTCGATGCCTCTGCCCAGACCTTGCTACCGCCCTCTGACGACATTCCCGAAGAGATGCTACAGGTACAAGCCCCTCTTCAGTTCCACTCTCCCCAGTCAGGGTTGCCTCAATCACCGAACGCCTACGCTCAAGAACAACAACAACTCCGCATTGCACCCCAAGATGTGCCAGCCCAACTCGCACCTGAGGTGCAACAGGCTGCGGAATTACTGCGCATTCGTAAGGTTCTTAAAGTGTTCCTGCCTTTTCTTTAAAACACCCAAACGTCATGGCTTGCCCTCTGCCCTCAACCCCAACACGCATTTTATGGCTGGGGTTTGGCTGCAATCGCGGGGTTTCCCATCGTTTGATTGATTATGCGGTGGGTCAACTGTGTCAACGCTATCAAGTGGTGCCCCAAGAGATTGTCGGGATTGCTACCCTTGAGCGCAAAGCAGCCGAAGCGGGTCTGCTGGCCTTTAGTCAGGCCCAACAGTGGCCCTTAAGCTTTTATGCAGCAGCAGATTTACAGCACAGTACCGTTCCGCATCCTTCTCTATCCGTGGCCCTTGCAGTAGGCGTTTGGAGTGTTGCAGAAGCGGCAGCGCTCACGGCAGCACATCGCGCAGCACCGTCGGGGTGTATCCATCCTCCGCTGTTGCTAGTCCCAAAACAAAAAATAGGTTGGACTAATGAACTGGGTACTGTCACACTGGCGATCGCCCAAGTCCCTTGCATAAACAGCGTTCTAGAGCACAATCAGCGAGGCAGTTAGCCCGTCTGATAATTGAACTTAGCAGCAGCGATAAGATTTATTGACCCTGAGTAAGTATTAATTTGTGCTGGAGAAGAGAACGATCAAGGTATGATTACTTTAAAGATAAAAATTGTCTTAAAAATAAGATAGGAATCGTCATGGCAACGTCAGACGTTACAAATACTGGAATGGAATCGACTGAAGAGCAAGGTAAATTGGCCACCACGAAGCCAGCCTCCAATGGCGCGACAGGCAAGTCTACGGCCCGCAAATTGAACGGTAAGGACAGTCAGGCCATTGAGCTCTACCAGCCCGCACCACTCCCCAGTAATCGCCCCGTTGCTGCCTCAGGTTTAGAAATTGTCAGAAGCGGTCATACGTTTCAAGGGTATCGCCCCATTAGTTCCGCACACTTGACCATTATCGATACCGACACCCTGCCCAATCATCGACCCATTGTGAAGTCTGGGTTGGAAATTGTGAACTCGGATTCTTTGCCCCAGCATCGACCCATCGTGCGTTCAAAGTTCCCTTTGCCCAACTCTAATGTTCTGCCTAACCATCGACCCATTGCGTCGAATCAAATTGACAATCCCCTAGAGCTGATGGGCTTTTTAGATTAATCGACCTCTATATCGAATATTGACTCAGTTGAACTGGGTGATTTAGTTAAGGGAAAGCATGCATAGGTGCTTTCCCTTTTTACTGACTCCAAGTCTTGTCCCCTGACGATAATGGCAGCCTCGCAGCAGAATACCACCAGTTTTTGCCCCTTGGGGTTGATGGACTCTTTCGCGACTTGCCTGACCTCACCTTGAAGGTTCGCAATCAGTGCCTACGCGATCGCGGCACTCGCTAAGGACTAGCCCTTACCTTAAGGACTACATCTTAAGCCACACCTTTTAGGGCTCTGGCGAAGAGGTCACTACTACCTTACTGAACTGGGTTCTGCCGTAGCGCCGAGTTCAGTAAGGTAACGCAATGCCGCAGCGGTATATTGGGCACATCGCAAAGGTGAGCTATCGTAAAAGTCGCTCCAGGCTTGGCTTTTATATTCATCGTAGCGATCGCTCCGTTCCGCGAATTGATCGACATAGGCCAACCGCACCGCATGGCCAATCAGCACATCCAGCACCAGATAATCTTCCAAGTAAAAGTTGGGATTGGCCTCTACAATTGCCGCAAGTTCCATCAACGCCTCAATGTTCAGTTGGCGATATTGCGGCGCACCAATTTTATTGATCAAGTGTTCGATGCGAAGCGCAAAATTCTTTTCATCTGGCGTCATTTCCGAAAGGATAGTTTTACTGTCAAGACGATTGCGACGCTCCAATTTATCGCCGACCACAATGCCCTTACAGTGCTTTAACAACTGCCATACTCGCGGATAAAATCGGTCGGGACGACGATTGATCATGCCCTGGAGTTCGCGTTTGTGATGCCAGCTTCCAGGCTGATCTTCCGCCGCATTGCTCTCCGGCTGCACAATCCACTCAATAGAAGGCTGTGGATCCCTGAGGTGGAGCGATTCTTGAGCGCGGAGTTCTTGATTAAGTGCCTCATAGGCAATCAGCGCTTTGCGCAGGCGTTCTTTTACCTCGAAGGGGCTGAGGCTCATCAGGTGGGCATAGGCTTCGTCTTGGGTTAAGTGGAATTCCCGCGCCAGTTCGCTGGTAATCAGCAGGATAAAGTAACCAACACGCAGGGTCAGCAGTCCCTCAAACAGGTGCGGCTCTGCCTTGATCAACACATCTAAGTACAGGATGATTTCCTGGGTTAAGGCGCGATCGCGGATATCCTCTCGGCAGAAGGTATCAATTTTTTCCATAATCTCGAGGTGAGACATGGGACGGGAAATCAGGGATGCCGAGCTGTAAGACTTACCCACCGCAATCAGACGCTGCCGCACCAAGATATGCGTCACGGCATCTGAGAGGGCAATATCGACCTTCCCGGTCAGACCAGCCACACGGCGAATGATGCTCCAAAGCCTGAGTTCAGCAGCTTTGTCATAAATTTCTTCTAACAAATGTTGAACCGTTACGGGTTCTGAGGGCCTGCCTAACCCTGTATCAAAGGCCATCCCCTTAAGGTGAGATAACGTTTGCAACAGTTCTACTTGCTCGTACAGGTTTTTAGAGGTTCTGAGGCGCTCTACCAATCGCGCAATGTCTGTTTCACGCTCAAGGTTGAATTCTAAGGTAGAAGTCAGGGGATGACAGGCTTCTGGGTCTAGGGGCAAGTAAATAGAGACATGATGCAGGTCTAATTCATCGGAGGGTTTGAATTCAAACGCCTCCAGTGCATCAATGCGCTGCACGCCCGACATCAGCATGAGCTGCTGTAGCGGCCCCAGTTTGACCTTCACCCCATTACACACGCCGCTGCGTAAATCTTGAAACAAGTGCAACAAGGGTTTGCGTCCCTCAGTGAGCATAGACTTGGTCAGCACCAAGGTCACGGTGGGTCTGCCCAAGTGGGACCAGTGGCGACGAATATACGCCAGTTCAGTTTTAATTTGGTCTACCAGGAAATGGTAGTCGAGGGTGATATAAAACTGGGTTTGGTCTAGGAAGGCAGGCACAAAGGTCTTAATTTCACCACCAAAGCGGTACAGGCTGGCCGTGGCCAAGCTCCGTAGGCGACGGATCGGACGACCGCTCAGACCCAACTTACTGTTGCACCCCAGTTGAGCATAGGCTCGTGAGAGCGCTTCTGCCTCTAGCACCTGAATGGGCTCGATTTGCTGGAGGGTTTGGGTTTCGATGCCAAAGGCACGCAGGTCTCGCTGCAAGGATTCATCTTCCGCCAGTAGGGCAATCTGCACCACGGGGTCAGCGGTTTGACCGAGCCGCAAATGTCGGCCTAGGGGGTCGATGTCGCCAATGGCCACCCAACCTTCGGCTATGAGTTCTCCCAACAGGTACAAACTTTGAGCCCAAATCAAGGGAATGTTTTCGTTGGGGACGCGAACTTGGCTATGAGGTGTGGCGCGTTCTGCTTCAATGCCATGACGAGGGACGTAGTATAACTCTGGCAACAACGGCCAACCGTTACGCTCTACAAAGAGCGGCTGCAAGCGTTGGCGAAAGGTTTCCACTTGCGCGGCATCGCCACGGAACAGGCCATCCAAGATGAGGTAGGTAAAAAAGAGGGGCCATTCGCTCTCGATGTGCTCAAAGGCTTGCAGTTCCTCTGGTTCGTAGTGTAGACGCGTGGTGTCTTCAAGTACGGTTTGATGGCCGTCGCGCAGGAAGCGCTTGCATCCATAGTTCCCCGCAAGCTTATCCAGAATCTTTTGACGGGTGCGGGTTACAAGGGCAGCATCTTCTACGGCAAAGGCAGGAAACCCAATCACACTCAACAATGCCGCGTCCACTTCCTTGGAGTTGGATTCCCGTGGCAGGAGGGAAATCAGGGTTGTACGCGATCGCGCAATTTCGTCGGGCAAGACATGAATCACACTTAGGGGGCCGCCCCGAATGCCAAATAGATTGAACTCATTCATGGCTTCGAGGGCCGCTTTTGCCATTCCTAAGGAACTGGCATTGAGTTCGGGGTTGCCGTGATTGATTTTATTGCCGCGCTCCCAAATGCCGTAGTCGGGTGTGCGATAGGTGCGGCCAATGTAGTAAACCAAATTTTGAATGAAGTCGACTTCATCTAGGGTGTGGATCAGGTTCAAGCCTGAAGCGATCATTTGGGCCAACATCAGCAGGTAGAGCGATGTGGCATCCAACTGCAAATGCCCCCAGGCATCGTCGCCAACCACCGCTTCCCCAGTGTGGGTGTCGTACTTGGCGTGCATGGCATCCAGCGGATCTTGCGTGGCTTTGAAGCGTTCCACTTTCGCCGCTTGCTTCATCATGGCGGTGAGCAATCCGCGCATGAGTTTAATCACGCTGTGCTCTAGTTCGTAGGCTCTACCCTGGTTGTCATCTGCTTTACGGTAGGCCAGTGCCAATCCCCAAACCGCCAAGATGCTGTACACGTTATCGCGAACCCAGGCATCGGTGTAGTCACCGTGGGCATTCACGGCAGTACTGGCTGGCAATAACCCTGTAATCGGGCTTTGCTTTGCCAAAATAATTTGTTTAATTTGCTGATAGTAGCGGTCTAAGTTTTGACTGCGGTTCATGCATCTCTCGCAGAGGACGAAATGGAGTAAAAAGCCCAGATTCCAATCTTATCGGGGAGCGTCAGGAATGAATAGTAGGATGTGTCAACGTTGGCACT
>DATNQK010000535.1:0-3760 GCA_036704065.1 Stenomitos sp. | reverse complement strand
GGTCTCGCAATTTTAGTGTTGCAAGTTCCCATCAAAGCGGCTGGATTTGCGCTGCTTAGTGCTGCCCCAGAGGTGAAAGCTGCGGGACAAGCATTTTTCAATGCCTCAATTTGGGGTGCGCCTGCCACACTGCTGAACTATGTGCTCATTGGCTGGTACCTAGGGCGATCGCAAAGCGGTAAGGTCTTTTTGTTGTCGGCCATTGTGAATTTGTCGAATGTTGGCCTTGCTTACTTATTTATTGTGCGTTGGGGCTGGGAGAGTGCGGGCGCGGGTGCTGCGACTGCCCTAAGCCGCACCCTAATGGCTGTAATTGGCATTGGATTAGCCTGCCGAGAGATCGACATCGCCCAAGTACGACGCTTAAGTGGACAAATTCTTAACCCCAAGGCATTGAAAAAATCGGTTGCCCTCAATAGTGAATTGATGGTACGCACCTTTGCCATGATTTCGGTCTTTGCTGCCTTTACCAATATTGGCTCCACTTTGGGGGCAACGGTTTTGTCTAGTAATGCAGTGCTGTTACAGGCGATCGCACTGGCCTCTTATTTCATTGATGGTCTTGCCTTTGCCACAGAAAGCGTGGTCGGGACTCTGAGTGCCCAAGGCCGAATGCGATCGTTGATTCAACTGTTGAAAGCAGCGGGTAGTACCAGTTTTCTGCTTGGGTTGATGTTTGCCTTAATTTTCATTGCAGCACCAGGCCCAATCTTTCAGTTGCTCACCAACCACCGCGATGTGTTGTCCCACATTGACACCTACACCCCGTGGTTGTTGCCTGTCTTAGGATTTGGCTCAATCGCCTACTTTCTGGATGGTTACTTTATTGGCCTCACAGAGGGCCGATTGTTGCGAGTTTCAGCACTAGCTGCGGCAAGTATTGGTTTTGCGCCGGTGGCATTGGTGGCATGGTACTTGCACAATAACCATGTCTTGTGGCTCGGGTTAGCCTTATTTATGGCCATTAGGGCCATTACGCTTGGTATTCAAGTGCCTAAAACACTTCAGAAAGCTTCAGGCATTCAAGGCCAACCTCTTAAAGCTTGGGAATAACGGCTTTCATGTTTCAATACTTGCTCCTGCCCAACGCGAGCAATTGAGAAGACAGGGCTTGAATTTTGCTCTGTGAGATCTATCACTGCCTCTACTGGGGGTGCTTATTAGGATTGGATTAGTAGACGCACCTGCACAGATGATTAACGGTGCAACACTGCTGAACATTAAAGGACATTGGGTGTTCGTTAGGGATTGGCTCATCATGAACGCGAAATGGATTTGGGTTGCTTGTACCACCGCATTGGTTTTGCTCGCTCAAGGTCAAGCTGAAGCTCGTATGTATTCCTATGTGGGTTCACCCCAGTCGGCAGCGGTGCTTGTGGCGAACGATCCCCAGGCGCGCATTAACTTGCGGGCTGCACCTCGCAAAGATGCTCCAATTTTGGGCTATGGCCTAGTGGGAGACCCTGTTCATCTCATTACTTATATGTCGCCTGAGGGCGATAGGTTGTCTGCCTCAGACGACCAAGGGTGGTACTTTGTTAAATTTGATCGCTCAGGGGCTGAAGGTTGGATTCGGGCTGACTTTGTGGATAATTTTGCTGAGTAAGGACGCTGATGGGCTTAGGCTCTTCTGAACCTTTGGCTTCAGGAGGAAAAGACGCTCGACGTGTATCTTTTGCGGCTTTTGTTGATTTGTTGTGTCCCTCAAGTGAACGCCTCAAGCCGTTAGCAGGCAAATAATTGTGACACTTCTTCCTTGTTCCTTCTTGTTTGCTTGTAGATTGGTGTTGCCTATTTCCAATTTGTTGTGATGCTGCCGGCCACTGTCATGCAACCGATGGTTCAGTTCTCTTGGATGTTGTTAGGTGCGATCGCATGGTTTCCGTTACAAACCCCCATTGCTTTTGCCCTAAGTGCCCCCGAAGTCGGTAAAATTGCGCGCAACATTACAGTCCGAATTGACAGCGATTCACCGGGCTCTGGGGTGATGGTCAAACAGGACGGTGAATCCTATACCGTGTTAACGGCAGCCCATGTGGTGCCTCAAGTTGACGGAACTTATGAAGTTGTCACCCCAGATCGTGCTCGCTATCCTGTTTTGTCTCGCTCGATTCAACGTATCGGCAATGTCGATTTAGCCGTCTTGCAATTCAAAAGCTCGCAGCCCTATACCGTAGCGACTTTAGGGGATGCCAATCAATCTCTAGAAGGCACACCTTGCTATGTGGCTGGATTTCCCGGCAAGACAGTTGCCCTGACAGAAGTAATTTTTAACTTCACCACGGGTCAAATTACAGCCAATGCCAATCGTCCTCTACGCGATGGCTATGCCTTGGTCTACTCGAATGCTACCCTTCCAGGGATGAGCGGCGGTGCAGTTTTAAATGATCGAGGTCAACTGATTGGTATTCATGGACGCTCTGACACAACGACAGAAGCCCAAAACCCAACCCTGAACCCCAATATCTATATCAAGACAGGGTTTAACTTGGGCATTCCCATTAATACTTTCTTGAATCTGGCCCCCCAGGTAAAGCTGAGTCTCGGGTTAACGCTGCCGCCGCCTAAGGCTCCCGCTGCCACTCCAACGGCATCTGACCTGTTGCTATCTGGGGGCGATCAGTTGCAACGGGGAGACAATCGTAGTGCCGCCTCTAACTTCACCACCGCGATCCGTAGCAATGGGCGCAATGCCGATGCTTATAGTGGCCGTGGGTTGTCGCGCTATCAACAAGGCGACTACGAAAGTGCCCTCGCTGACTTCAACCAAGCGGTGAGTATTAACCCCTATAATGCTCGGTTTTACAACAATCGTGGACTGGTATTGTTAGGGCTGGCGGAGCAAAGTACGGGAACGTCTTCTTACTTAGACAGGGCAGATGCTGACTTTACCGAAGCAATCCGCTTGGATCCGACTGCTGCCGAAGTCTACAACAACCGTGGATTAGTCCGCATGGGGCTAGGGGCAAGAGAATTGGCGATCGCAGACTATACCGAGGCGATCCGTCTTGATCCTGGACTTGTGAAGGCTTACAAAAATCGAGGCAGTGCTCGTTCCGCCATTCAGGATAAACAAGGAGCGATTGACGATTTCAACCAATCCATTCGCATTGATGCACGCTATGCTGCTGCGTATCAGGCATTGGGGTTTGTGCGGTTTGAACTGGGCGATAAATCAGGGGCGATCGCAGCTTACAACCAAGCCCTGACCCTCAACCCTAAAAGTATTGATGCTCTGACGGAACGGGGACTGATCCGCTATGAGCTATCTGAGATTGCTGGAGCAATGAAGGATTGGGAATCTGCTACTGCGAACCGGAAACGGGAAGCTGCGGGGGCTTATCTATTCTTGGCTGCTGCCCTCTATGCCCAAGGCAAAACAGATGCAGCGTTAAAGCTAGGGACTACCGCCATTCAACTAGATCGCACTTGGACCAACGAAGGTTTGCTGCAACAGATACTGGGCGAGAAGTTGCTAAAGGCCACCCAAACCTTGCTGGCACAACCGTCTATGCAAGCATTGTTGCGATCGCCTTAAGTTGTAATGGTCAGATATTGCACTTTGCTCCCTAAGCAATCTTGGTAGGATGTATTTCAGAGCGCGCTAAACCGCTAATCTTGCAGCATTTGCATTTTGTCGCTCAGAGAGGCCAAGAGAGCATTGAACGGTTGCACAAATAGTTCAATCCCTTCACTCAAAACATCTTCCATGATTTCGGCTAAATCAATGTCGATATTTGAATCTTTAAGCCTTTCAAAT
>DATNQK010000534.1:0-9728 GCA_036704065.1 Stenomitos sp. | reverse complement strand
ACATGGGGATTCATCGCAATGTGATTCATCCCAAATTTGGCAACTTTATTCTGTTGGGCACCGTACTCATGGATGCTGAAGTGACGGAGTACAATCAGCCAATTGATTACAACCCCTGCGTGGAGTGCAAACTTTGTGTTGCTGCCTGTCCGGTAGGGGCGATCGCGACGGATGGGAGTTTCAATTTCTCGGCTTGCTATACCCACAATTACCGAGAATTTCTCGGCGGCTTTACCGACTGGGCAAAGGATCTTGCCGAAAGTAAGTCGGCAAAGGACTATGAGCGAAAAGTGGGTGAGGCAGACTCAGCCACCATGTGGCAGAGTTTATCGTTTGGTGCCAACTATAAAGCGGCTTACTGCCTTGCTGCCTGTCCGGCAGGCGAAGATGTGATGGCTCATTTTTTGCGCGATCGCAAAGAATTTATTCAAGAAGTCGTCAAGCCATTGCAAGATAAGGTCGAAACGCTGTACGTCATTCCTGGGTCAGATGCCGAAGCCCATGCAGCTAAACGGTTTCCCCATAAGCAAATCAAGCAAGTTCGCAATAGCCTGGTTCCCATGTCTATTACTGGCTTTAAGTTTGGTCTATCCTTAGTTTTTCAACCCAATCAAGCCAAAGGACTGAACGCTACCTATCACTTCTTGTTTACGGGGCAAGAATTTTCCCAGTTTACGGTCATCATTAAAAATAAAGTGTGTGACGTGTGCGATGGACTAGTAGGTAACCCTGATTTGGTCGTTAAAGCTGACAGTAAAACCTGGATTGCTTTTTTACGAAAAGAGCGCAACATTATTTTTGCAATTCTGACTCGCCAAATCCGTATCAAAGGGGATATTCGCTTACTGCAGAAATTTGCGAAATGCTTCCCCTCCTAAGCAGATCTGAAATAGAGATCGCATCCATTCACCTGTCAATGCACTGTGTCAAGACAACATATAAGTTATGACAGTAGAACCGTCATAGCGATCGCTCTTTTATCTGCATTTATAACTTTTCAGCAACTCGGACTAAAACTTTATCTCTCTAAGCCTTAATACTCTCTTAGTGTGGGTGGCTAGTGGTTGAACCGTCCCTCATGGTGCAGCTTTATTTATAATCTGCTAAATTCCTGGGCGATGGATGCAGTAGGTCTTTTGGCTAAGCAACCGATAACATCTACATTGCTTGATCAACCGAATGTCTCTTGCACGAAACAAGACAACTCTGTAAACTGCGAAAGACATAGGGTGTCTTATATGGCTGAATGCATTAACCATTAATGGGGTCAATACCTATAAAGATATAGGGTTAACCCATTTTTATTGCTGTCTCCCCCATAGCCTGTGACATCAACGGCTCAATGATTGGATACAGTCTTCGGGCTGATCCATTTGCCCAAAGCATTGATAAGCCTACCTGAATAGAGGAAAGCCTAACTGCAAATCTTGCCTAAGTTCATCCCCTCCAAAAGTACCTTGCCATGAATGCTCTCAGTTTTTTGACTCAAAACAAGCTTGCTGGACGGTATCGAATTTTAAGGAAATTGGGCGAAGGCAGTTTTGCGGAAACGTTTTTGGCTGAGGATGAATTATTGCCAGGGTCTTCTCGCTGCGTTGTCAAAAAACTGAAGACCTCCATTGCCGACAAAGCCCAACTACAAGTTGCTAAACGACTCTTTGAAACCGAAGCTTGGAGTTTGCATAGACTCGGCTCTCACAATCAAGTGCCGCAACTGTTTGCTCACTTTGAAGAAAACCGTGAGTTTTACTTAGTTGAAGAATATATTCAAGGCACGAGTCTTCATCAGGAACTTGCGACAGGTCAGTGCTGGAGCGAAATTTATGTCGTCAAGCTTCTCCAAGACATTTTAGAAGTTCTGAAATTTGTCCATCAAAAACGGGTCATTCATCGCGATTTAAAGCCCTCAAATATCATTCGACGCGAGCACGACGGCAAGCTGGTTCTCATTGACTTTGGTGCTGTTAAACAGGTTTCGCATCAGCCCCTTGATGAGGGGAGCTTGGCAATTCCCCACACGGTTATTGTGGGTACACCAGGCTATATGCCTGGAGAACAGCTTTTGGGCAATCCTAAGACCAGCAGCGATGTTTATGCTGTTGGGATATTGGCGATCTACGCTTTAACTGGCCTCAACCCAGTCCTTGGCCAACTGCAAACGGATGATTCCAATGCTGAATTATTGTGGCACGACCACGCTCATGTAAGTCCAGAACTCGCTTCTATTCTGGACAAAATGGTGGCCTATGATTTTCGGCAACGCTACCCTTCGGCCACTGAAGCCTTCGATGCCGTGAATGCCCTCACGCATCGCTATCAAACTGAGGAGGCAACTCTTCTAAAACTTGTGCCGGATGGAGTTTCAGAGCAGGCCATCGAGGATCGAGAAGGATCTAACTTGCCGCTCCCAACCGTTTTACCCAAGAAGGAAGGCGTACAACTCTATGTAAGAGGAATGGGATTGTCGGGTGAGGAAGACTCAGAACCTCATGCTCTGCTGCCCTCTTCTGAGGCTCTCGCAGTAACGTCAATTCTGCCCAGTGATCAGTCGCATGTTGGCACCTATCAAATGATCAATATGGGTGATGCAAGCATTGCCAGGGCTGAAAAGACGTTTCTCCCTGCTTTTTTGCGTCCGGTTCAACCCAAACAACTCTTCCTAGGAGGGTTGGGGGTTATAACCTTTGGTGTCATTGGTACCCTTGCTTCGCCCTATGTTGGGTTTTTGTGTCAAGCGTTGAATAATTGTCCCGTCACTTCTAATCCGCTCCCTGAGCCTAAAAAGTCTTCCGTGGTGCCTGCTAAGGCTAAAAACGCTTTGCCAAGCCCTAAGCCTTCGCCAAAACAATCCCAAAAAGTGCCCCAACCTCCATCTCCTTCACCGCAGGTTGCTCGGCCTTCGTCGGTTTCTGTGGCTTATCCCTCAACCTCAGCGGCTTCTGCTCCCGCCACAACGTCCTCAAAAAGTGCCGGTTCTGCCCGCCCACGACGGAATGCGCAAGCCACCTCTGCACAGCCTGCCGCACGCAGGAGGGTTCAGGGACGCTCTGATAACTTAGGTCGTCCTACCAGAAGACAGGCGATCGCCCCAAAGCGTTCTGCTAATCCCAACCGCAGAAAACTTAGCGCACCAGTACGTCGTGGAGCAGGGGCAGCAGATCGACCGCAGCGCCAAAAGCCACGGCAAAGGCAAGTGGATTCAAGGAGAAGTGCGGCTGCTCCGCCTGCTGCAAGGTATCGCAAGTCTCCTCAATATCGACAATCGTCTCCTCAGTATCGCCAAAGGCCTCAAACCCCATCCAGTCATCGTTCTAGATCTCGTCGCGGTCGCAGATCGGAATAGAGGGTTTTCCAGCGTCCTAACAGGTCTAATTCCGCTAGTGATTAAATATTTCTTGAACCGCATCACCCTAGGCATGTACAGTGTTACAAATGTGAGGTCTAAACACCTAGCAAATGGCAGATGCTGAGTTTCTAAGGTTAGTGTCATCATCTCTAGAGGCCACTGACTTGATCTTAGGCTTGGGGAAATCGATGGATGAATTACAGATATTGATTGAAAAGCTACAGCTTCAAACTGGAAGCAGCGTCATCGATTTGCGATATCACCCCAACCCCTATGAGCCTCCTTGGGCAGTTGTGATTGATTGGGGAAATCGCTATATGCGCGTTGTTCCAGGTTCACTCCAACTCACCCCTATTGACAGTTTAAAGGCCGCCTTATTGTACCTAGAAAACCGTAAGCCCTAAGATCGATCAACGAATGTAAATTGTAAAAGTTAAAAGTTTTACTTAGATATCAAATATTTATCGCTGTTCAATAAATCAAGTGATATTCATTAAAGGAAAGGTTGAGATTATTTCTTTGGACAGATCCGAGTTTTAGATAAAGAGTTTAAATTGTTTGATAATCTCATTTGTTTGGTAAAACATGGCACTTCAGCTTAAGGTTTGCAATGCCCTAGATTCCCAGTCTGTGGAACTGATTACAAAAGCGATTTATACAGTTGATCCAGAACTAGCCGTAGACGTTGATTTAGACTCTCAGACAGTTACTGTACAACCTAAACACCCGGATGAAGTGGTTGCTTCTGAGGAGTCAGTTCGGCAAGCCGTTACTGCTGCTGGCTATCCAATTGAGTCTTGATATTTTTAATATGGATGGGGTAATGGATTAGAACTCTTGCCTCCATCTATTGTGCTTTAGATTGCCGTAGCTTGTGCTCTGATGGAAATCTGCGTTAATGGCAATTTTACTGATACCGTTATGGGTGAATGAACTACATAATTAGTCTTTGAAACCCCTTAATCATGTCATTGAGCACTGAGAATCCAGAAACGCTGCGACTGCCTGATTAAAGGCAATGGGTTCTGTTAAAAAACACCAGTGATGTCCAGGTACTTGAGTAACCTGTAATTTTTGTAGATAAGTGTGATAGGGCTGAAGTTGCCAAGCGGTGCGGTTCAATCCCTGCTTGGGTTGTACAAATAATGTCGGAATGGCGATCGCCGACGTTAGGCCTGCTACCTCCATCACATCTGCAAAAATTTCATCTCTCGCTTGCGGCACAAACTTGCTTGCCCAAGTACCATCGACCTTTTGCTCGATATTTTGCTCAAAAACTGCTTGCTGCCACTCGCTCCATCCACGGTACTGCTTGAGTTTTTGTGCTTGCTGCTGAGCTTGGGCATAGGTTGCGAAAGGACCTAACATTTTCAGAAACGGAAGCACGTGGTACAGCAATGGAAAGGTCGGCTTTAACCACAAAGGAATCTGATTGATAAAAAAGGGATCAACTAACACCAAGCTCCGCAGTGCTTGGGAATGTTGCTGGGCCCAAACGAGCGATACCTTCGCCGACCAAGAATGCGCAACCACATGGGCAGAGGTCCATCCTTGAGCAGCAATTAACGCTTCTAGGTCAGCAATAATATCTACGCAACGATATCCGGCGCTTGGTTTGCTGCTATTGCCATGCCCCCGTAGATCAGGTGCCAGGATGTGATAGCGGTCTTGTAAAGAGTCCCCTAGCTCTGCCCAAACTAAACTGTGGTCTGCCATCCCATGCAATAAAAGGAGTGGCTCCTGTCCCTGGTTCCACTCTAAGTAAGCGAGTTGTCGGTCTGGTAAGTCTAGTACTTGCGTACGTGCCTTAATCTGCACAATTGCCTTATTTTCTCTAGGTTTATACAGCCCAGCAGAGGGTTCTGTGCCAAAAGAGTAGCAGTAAACCTCTGCGATGGGAAGCATTGATTCTCTGATGCTCTGAGGAGTTGCGCCTAACCCTTGGGCTTCTTAACGTTTCATTTGCAGTCCCAGGGGCGATTGCACCGTAATCGTATTCAGGAAAACAGTTTCAGAATCTTTAACCTAGATAGTCTTATCTGTGGGTGAGTTCTAGTGCCTCAACCATATCGCTTGAGGGTTATGAAGTTTCGTTGGAGTGATGACATGGATTGAGATTGCTGTCGTAAGAAGTATGTCATTTGGAAGGTATTGCAGGAAGGAAGTATGTCAAAATCAGACTTAAGAGGGTTGGTATTCTAAAAAGTTTCGTTCAAGTGGATGCATTAATGCAGAAGTGAGGGAAGCCTAAAGGAAATAAACCCGACCGCGCATCCCCTCACCACTTTTTCTCGGGAGTAGAAACTTCATGTCCCATTCTGTACAAACCTTGCTACGGCTCAATAGCGCTTTTAACCTCATCCGCACGATTGAAGTAGCACCGACAGACAATCAGCCCGATCCTCTTGACGACTACTTGTTTGTGGTTAGCGCTGCGCTCGTTCGGCGTCTTTTGCGACGGTATCAGGACAGCACCCTAAGGTTGTATTGGTTGGCTGCACTGTGTGAGTTGAGCCACACCCGACGCCCAGGCTTAACCCCTCAACAAGTGATTGATGTGCTGGTTGCAGATCTGCCTCAGGAATATCGTCAGACATTTGACCAAGAGGGTATTAAGGCCGGAATCTTGCGGGATTTCTACGAACTTCATCCTTTTGAAGCTGCATGCCTCCAGTCCATGATCCGCGATGCTTATGATCCAGACCTTAGTATTCCCTTCAACTTTAAGACCTTTGCCGCCAGCCTTCAGGTCTGTCTAAGAGAGCCTTGCGAGGTCGTTTAAGGTATGACCTTGCTAGGCCATCCTTCCGCAACCGTTAACCCCAGCTCAAGTAATCGCTTCTTCATTGCTTTATTACCTCCTCCTGCTATCCAGGAGGAGGTAAACGGTATTAAGCAGCATTTTGTCGAACATTACCAGAGCCGTGCAGCCCTGAGGTCGCCGCCTCACATTACCTTGCAGCCACCGTTTACATGGTTGTGCAATGATCTCCCGCGATTGGAAAACCATCTGAGCCAGTTTGCTCTATCTCAGTTATCTGTGCCTATTACGTTGCAAGGGTTTGCTGCGTTTGCACCCCGCGTTATTTACATTGATGTGCTGCAAACCCCTGAATTACTCCGCTTGCACCAGGTATTAACCACAATGTTGGCTGAAAAGTTGGCAATCTTACCTCCCTCTCGCGATATTCGTTCCTTTTGCCCTCACTTAACTGTTGCCTTTCGGGATTTAACAGTCCAAAACTTTAACGCTGCGTGGGCACAATTCCAATCGCGATCGCTATTTTTTGAATTTGTCGCCACCCATTTAACCCTGCTGATCCACAATGGCCAATGTTGGACCCCTTATCAGACTTTCCCTTTCCTTGAACAACCATCTGCCCTTAAAGTGGGTGTTTCTGATGCTTAGAAGAGAGCTTGAGATTTCGCTTTAGCGGCCCCAAGTATGCCCTGTCAGAAAGACATGATTGAGGGTATCGGTGGCCACCCCTGTGAAACGGTCCTCACCCGTTGTTCCCTCCTGATGTACCCACAACTGCTTGCCAAACTGACTAAACTGGGCCACCCATGCATCGCTGTACCCTCCATAAGAAGGGCCAGCCAATGCCCCATCAGTCCATCCTGCAGTAAAAATATTGTCATTGTTATCTGTCGTAATGGCAGTACATCCATCGTTTTCGACAGAACCTAGCTGTTTAACCCACAATTGAGTACCCGTGGGACTGTACTTGGCAGAAAAGGCATCATAGCCTCCTTTACTGCTCCCTCCCAATACGCCATTGGTCCATCCTGAAATGACAACATTCCCCTTGTGGTCAATGGCGATACGTGCAGATTCGTCATCTGCCGAAGAGTCTAATTCTTGAGTCCATAGGCGCGTGCCAGTAGGACTATATTTAGTGAGAAAGACATCATAGTCGCCAGGCAAAGGACCTCTCGGCACCCGTAAAATCTGGCCCAGAATATAGAGATTGTCGTTACTATCTGTGGCTAGCCCTGAAGACTCGTCATTTGTGGTTGTGCCCCATTGCCTCAGCCATAGGAGCTTTCCACTAGGACTATACTTTGCAGCCCAGGCATCACTGCCTCCTAAATTAGTCCCTTTCAATGCACCTAAGGTATAGCCTGTAATCAGGACATTGCCAGCGCTATCGACCCCTACGTCCCTAGAGACCTCATCCGATGCAGTTCCTAATTGTCTGATCCACAGCAACGAACCCGCTGCATTGTATTTGGCAACCCAAGCGTCTATACCGCCCTTATTAGGACCTTTTAAGCTACCCATAGTGAAGCCTGAGATTAAAACGTTTCCTCTCTTATCTGTGGCTACATTTGATGCATAGTCATAGGATGCACTGCTCAGTTGCTTGGTCCATGAGAGTATGCCACCAGGGCTATATTTCGATACAAAGGCATGGGTAAAGCTCTGACGAGAACCTCCTACAGCATCATCAGCGCGTCCTGCGACTAAGACATTGCCACTGCTGTCGGTTGCTACACCAGAAGAAACTGTTGCAGGGCCAGCGGTAATTCGTTTTTTCCATAGAACCTTTCTGATGCCACCTGGCTCAATTTGATATTTAGTGATCCAGGAAACTCCTCCTCCAAGCTTTAGCTTTGGTTCTCCACCGTTACGCATCCTTTCAGCCCCCAGAAGAGGGGCAACTTTAGAGGTGGGGGTAGATGCATTGCGCGTTACGTCTGCGGCAACTGGAAGTTGCAAAACGGTCATGGAGATGAGTGCCAGTGCGCTTATTGTTCTACAGCATTGGCGGTGGACTTGGAGGCAATTTTTATACATCTGTTTATCAGAAATTACTGATTTGAATATAAAAGATATCCATAAATCAGGTTGTTAAGATCTCTCAAAATAATGAAGTATTAATTTTTTGAAGGATAAAAATTTACTTGCAGAAATAATATAAAAATGCTGCAAAATAGGTTTAAGCTGATATTTGAATTTCAAGTCCTGGATTGTCTCAAAATTGAACGATAAAGCCCTAAAAAGTATACGATTCTTTCGTTTGTTCGAATTTGCGTTCAGCTTTGAATGGTTGTTTGTTAATCTCTGTCAAGAAAAAATATTGAGCTGAGTGGAGCTAGATAAAAATTAATGCTTCGATATTATCTTGGTATTTTTACGCTTGAAATAAAATTTCTTCTTGAGCGCGTGGTCTATCTATAAAACTGGAACTTATGAATATAAAATTAGCCTTTGCATACTCTAGAAAAGTTGTTTAGACAATACCCTAAAGATAGAAAAATGATGGATGGGTGGATGAATTTGAGCGTGGTGTTTGCGAATCGGTAGGGAATATTGCCTGTGGAGCGGTCTGCAAAGGTGTTGCCCAGAGGTTGGTTTGCATTTGCAGACCACAGTTGAGGACAAGATGTGCAGCCTATAGCGCTAGGTAGAGAGGCAAGTGTGGCGATCTTAGCAGCCAGCCAGCATCTTACCCACCATCAGGTTGCTGGCTAGGCTGCATGGTGCATCTGCGCTAGCTTGACTTGGCAGAAGAGACTTCGGGCGCAGACACCGCTGGTTCTGATTTTGCAGCTTGTTTTTGGGCGATCGCCGCCGTAGCGATATGAGACAGTAACCCCATCGGCCCTGCAAAGAAACATAGCGCCAACGAATGACGCGTCCATACGCCCGTGCGTTGACCTTCCCAATAAATCCAGCGGCCTACAAACAAGTCCATTGCCAAATAGTGAACCCAACCCGTTGCCGCAGCATGGGGATCTGAAAAAAAGCGAGCAATAACATCCAGGGTTGGATTGGCGAGCGCTTGAGCCGACTCCGGTGTAATCGCACTCACAAACAAACCGACATATAGCAATCCCAACGCCACAAACGGCAGCAGAGAACTCATGGTTCGTCGTGTCCAGTCCCAGTTTGGCAACAGAATCATCAGCGTCCAAAACGGGAGCACAAATATATTGGCGCCAGTGAACCATAAATCGAGCGTTGGCATAATTTTAAGCCTCAAGCGGAACTTAAACAGGGCAATTGACGTTCAAGCTGTATGATAACGAACTCGTTTCCTGCCTCGGTATTCCTTTGTAGAGGTTAAGAACTGGCAACAGCGGATAGTCGTCCAAACCAGTATGATTGATTAAAAAGTGATTTCTTGTACATTGCGATTGGGCCGCAAAGCTTATGTCTCGTCGTCGCTCAGCTCCTTGGATTTATCGCTGGTCGCGTCTGCTAATTGGCGCGATCGCCATAGTAGGTGCCGTAGTTACGGGCTACCTCACAATTAGCCATTTCGGCGGTCAACCGGTCGCTTGTCCGACTACTGGCTGCGAATCGGTCTTAAGCAGTAAGTTTGCTCAAATAGGCAGCTTGCCTCTTTCATTATTTGGCACCCTCGCCTATGCC
>DATNQK010000533.1:0-3755 GCA_036704065.1 Stenomitos sp. | reverse complement strand
TGATTCCTTAAGAATCTCTCAAACTATTATCTTGTCTAGGTTCTGGCCGCTTCGAGTCGCTTCCGCTTCCCGAGCGCTTTACTAACTTATCAACTCTACTCAGGGTTGTCAACTCCTTTCGTCAAAAATTTTTTCGAGGCCGTTTGAATGGGTCCTCAGCTTTGGTCTGGAGCAGGTCAGATTAAAGGCAATGAGAGGGTTCTGGTTAGGTTGTGTAGATTTAGGCTTGGTCGTGGGCGGTTCTTCCTGACCATGCTGGAGGGCGCTGTTGTTCTCTAAGAGATATAGAGCTCTGCCCTGAAGGGTTGTGCGGCTTGGCAAAAACAAACAGGGTTTGAGCCAATGTCGTGACTCAAACCCTGTTTGTAGTGTGTTGAGGGATATCGCCCTCTGGCTATTCGAGTGTGAGCTGGGGCGGTGGGGCACCCCTTGCCGACTTTCTTGAAGGCAAGGCTTAAAAATCGACGCCTCGCTTTAGCTCGATCCCTTTTTCGGCGTAGTGTTTATGGCAAATCATTTCAGAACAGGTTTTGGCCAAGCCAAAATAGGCGGGGGTGTTTTTACAGCGGCCTGTGATGATGAGTTCGGTATCACGGGGTTTGCGCAGGAAGGTTTGAATAATCGGTTCTTCAGGTAAGAGTTCTAGGTCTACGGTGGGGTTGAGTTCATCCAAGATGATGGTTTTGTAAAGGCCAGAGGCGATCGCAGCCCTTGCGATTTCCCAACCTCGTTCGGCTTCGACATAGTCTAGTTCTTGTTGTTGCCCCCGCCATACGATCGCATCTCTGCCACACCGTTGATGGTCGACGAGGCTAGGGTAGCTCTGCTGCATCGCGGAGATGGCTGCATCTTCGGTGTAGCCGGAACCACCTTTAAGCCACTGCATGATTAGTACACGATGGGACTGATCTTGGCTGATACCACGACCAATCGCTTGCAAGGCGCGGCCCAAGGCACTGGTTGATTTGCCTTTCCCTTCACCTGTATAAATTTCAATCCCTTCAATGCCTTGATGGTCGGGTTCTAAGGTTCGGGCTCGCATCTCTGAATGGAGATCGGCAATATCGAGGAGCGCTTGGGGCGTTCCCCGCCCTGTCGTGATGATTTCTTGATGGTCAGGTTTATTTTTAAGGGTTCGTACCACTTCGTCTACAGGCAGCAGGCCTAAATCTAGAACTGGGTTCAGCTCGTCGAGGACGATTACGGAATATAACCCAGAGGCGATCGCCCCTTTGGCAATATCCCACCCCCGCTGGGCTTCAAGGCGGTCGAACCGAGTGACTTCGTCGGCACCAAAAAATTCAGCACGGCCTGTTCTAACTTGATCGATCAGGTGGGGGAATGCTCGTTGGAGCGCTTCGATGGCCGCATCTTCGTCGTAGTTACGTCCTGGCCCCTTAAGAAACCGCAATAGCAACACGCGTGTTTGCCAAACAGAACCAATCCCCAAGCCAATGGAGCGCAAGACCACACCGAGTGCCGCTTGAGATTTCCCTTTACCGGAACCGTCGTATACGTGAATCTGGCCCACGGCACGTTCAGAACGCCCTTGAGCGGTATTAATGCCAATTCCGGTTTTTGCCATAACCATCCTGTAATGTCTTGCACTTTCCTCGATGGACAAACTGTTGCCTACTGCTCCTGTGGCCTGAGTAGCGCTGCCTGAATGTATGAATTAAAGCTAGCGCTGGTGTTGAGGATGGGCAACGAGGCTTGGGTACTATAGATGATGAAATAACGATCTACCAGATCTGAGTCGTTGTCTACCCTTGTGTGTTTTGCCATCACTCTCATTATCTGATATGAACATCGTAAGAATTTGGGCGGTTGGCGCTAACGTTTTTCGAGAAGTGTTTCGGGAACGCGTACTCTACGTCGCGGGTTTATTTGGTATTGCGCTTGTCATTATTGTCTTGTTATTAAATGAAGTTTCTGCGGGTGCGGAGGGGAAAATCAGCTTGGATGTCGGAATGGCTGGCATTAGCCTTTTGGGCTTAGCTGTTGCGGCATTTATGGGTGCTGGTTTAATTAATAAAGAGATTGAAAAGAAAACAGCTTTGGCATTGATGGCAAAGCCTTTGAGCCGAGTAGAATTTGTGGTCGGCAAGCATTTGGGGCTGACCGGAATTCTTGGCGTTTTGGTGGCCTTAATGACCCTTATTTTATGGGCTGTGATGGCATGGCGTGGTATGCCACTGAACGGAGGCGTTATCGTGCTTTCACAGATTTATTTAATCTTAGAGCTTTCGTTACTGACAGCTGTTGCCTTACTTTTTGGTGTTTTTACTAGCTCGTTGGTGGCTACTATTCTCACGTTTGCCGTGTATTTCATGGGGCATTTTAGCCAGAACTTGGTGGAGCTGAGCCGTTCTATCAAGGCGGAGTCGGTCAAGAATATTGTGCAGGGTATTTACTTGCTCTTTCCTGATCTCTCCAGGCTGGATCTCAAGAATCAGGCTGTGTATGGACTACTGCCCGATGTAGGCACTTTGGCGATTAATGCGACCTATGGCGTTATTTACACTGCGCTATTACTGGCGATCGCCAGCGTAATTTTTGCACGGCGTGAGTTTTAAGGGTTGAGGGGTCGTGCGTCTCAATCATTCATTTGAGGCGACGACCAAACGATATACAAAATCACCCCAAAAAAGCAGGTGAATTCCTGTAATGCTAAAGGCGATCGCAGGGCCTCAAATAGATGTATCTATCTACAGAAATTTGAGGCCAGATAGAGACTTGATCATGAAATGAGTTCAGAAAAGCTCTACTTATTGATTTCTATTCCTCTTCTGTCGCAGGCTATTTGTCAGCCACTGTAGACAGTCTGACTGTCCTGAGTAAAGCATTTAAACCTATCTGAGGCTGCCAGGTTCGTTGGTTGGCTAAACGGATTGAGTAGGCGGGAATCGTGGCAAGGGTAGGGCTTGGGTCAGGCAAGTTGAGAAACATGTTGTAGAGACCTAAGGGCAAGGTGCGCGGCAGGTTAACTGATACGGGAACGGTTATATTGCCGTTTTCTGGCAACCAAAATCGCGGATCGTTTGTTTTGCTGCCGGACTGGAGAATTGAAAAGCGATAGCGCTGGTTGGTGGCCCGATTCCGTAGCACCAGTTCCAGGCCTCGCGGATTAAAAGGACTGGCGTAGCCAACATTGCGAATGACGAAATTACCGTTGAGATTGCCGCCAGGAGAAGCCTGCGTTGCAAAGCTAGAGCTGACCAACTGGAAACGATAACCTAAATTGCGTGCAATTTTGGCATAGCAACCTTCTTGTTTCCAACGATCCAGATCGCCTTTGAAAAAGAATGCATTGAGATAACTCCAGTGGAAGCGAGTGAGTTCCGAGAGGGCGGTTGGACAATCGCTGCGGTGCTCTGTTGGCGTCACTTGGCAGGTTTCTCCACCAACTGCAATGAAGGGCGAGGCTGTTGCTAAATACCGTTTGAGGGCAAATAGATCGGGTTCGTAGGTGCCTGCATCCGTGCGATTGGATAAAAAGCAATCGTTATGATGTGCGGTACGTGCGAGGTTGCTCCCATCAAATGCATTGGATAGGGTTAATGGCTCTGGGTAGACGTCGCGCATATATCCGGGCGTACGAATTTGCACCATCCGGTTTTGAGGCAGCGCAGCCAGCAATGCTTTCAGGATTTTGGCACGGTTAGCGCGACTATCGAGTCCATTGGCAGAACTGTGCCACTCGCCCCAGGCACCAATGAAGCCAGCCTGCAAAACTGCAATCACATCGGCGTTTT
>DATNQK010000532.1:0-4256 GCA_036704065.1 Stenomitos sp. | reverse complement strand
TGTAAGAGAGGCCCCCTGAAGTGTGCCCCTTTGTGCCTAGCCTTGCAGCAAACGCAGCGTATCTTTGGGTTTCCCTCAAGGGTATTTTGCTGGGTGAGTAAGTTATGATGGCCTAATGTGTTGCGAAGTATAGTAGCAGGTGTCGAACTTCAGACCTGTATATTTTTAACTTTTGCCCATCATTGACCCTACCCATCATCAATGCTGTTCAGCAGCAGATTCCATCAAGAGGATTTTTCTGTGACGAAGACGAACCTTGACTTTTTAGCAAGTACAGATCCCGATGTTGCACAGGTTTTGCAGCAAGAGCTACAGCGCCAACGCGACCACCTAGAACTGATTGCGAGCGAGAATTTTACATCGGCTGCTGTGATGGCTGCCCAAGGTTCGGTACTCACCAATAAGTATGCAGAAGGCCTACCAGGCAAGCGTTACTATGGCGGTTGTGAATTTGTCGATTCAGTCGAGCAAATTGCGATTGATCGCGCTAAAGCCCTATTTGATGCAGCCCATGCGAATGTCCAGCCTCATTCTGGGGCTCAGGCCAATTTTGCCGTCTTTCTAGCCTTGCTAGAGCCCGGTGACACCATCATGGGTATGGATTTGTCTCATGGCGGACACCTTACCCACGGCTCTCCTGTGAATGTATCTGGTAAGTGGTTTAATGTCGTTCAGTACGGCGTTGATCCCGAAACAGAGCAGCTCAATTACGACACAGTACGCGAAGTTGCCCTGAAACATCGCCCTAAATTGATCATCTGCGGTTATTCTGCTTATCCCCGCATTATTCAGTTTGATAAATTCCGCGCAATTGCCGATGAAGTGGGTGCATTGCTGCTGGCTGATATTGCGCACGTTGCGGGTCTCGTGGCAACTGGACTGCACCCCAATCCTGTGCCGTTGTGCGATGTGGTGACCACTACGACCCATAAAACATTGCGGGGACCACGCGGCGGCTTGATATTGACCCGTGATGCAGAACTCGGTAAGAAACTAGACAAAGCCGTTTTCCCTGGCACCCAAGGGGGGCCTCTAGAGCATGTGATTGCGGCCAAAGCAGTTGCATTTGGCGAAGCACTCCAACCTGCCTTTAAGGCTTACACGGCTCAAGTGATTCAAAATGCCCAAGCGTTGGCTGCACAGCTTCAAGCCCGTGGGTTTAAGATTGTGTCGGGTGGAACCGATAATCACCTTCTATTGGTTGATTTGCGTTCGATTGGCATGACAGGTAAGCAGGCCGATCAACTGGTCAGCCAGGTCAATATTACGGCCAACAAGAATACAGTCCCCTTCGACCCAGAATCTCCGTTTGTGACGAGTGGGCTGCGTTTAGGTTCGGCTGCAATGACCACTCGTGGTATGGGCAGTGCAGAGTTTACAGAGATTGCCAATATTATTGCTGACTGTCTGCTGAATCCTGAGGATGAAGCGGTGAGGCAACAATGTCGTATGCGGGTTGCTTCTTTGTGCGATCGCTTTCCGCTTTACCCGCATCTCACTGCACCTGCTCCTGCACTGGTTTAGGAACTGTCTTGCGCAAGCCATTGCCTAGAATTTTCTGGGTAATGGCTTTTGCTCAATCGGTTGCTTTGTCAAAGCGGCGTAGCGGTAAAGGCTTAAGGTTTTTGGGAAAGGCAGTGGCGACAGCGATCTAAGGCTGAGCGTCGCTCCAGATGAGTTGAGTAAAATTGCAGTTTTGAGAGTGTTGAGGCCGACCTAAGATGAGTCAAGGGACGCTGTTCGATAAGGTATGGGATTTACATACAGTACGGCTGTTACCTTCGGGGCAGACGCAATTATTTATTGGCCTGCACCTCATCCATGAGGTTACGAGCCCTCAGGCTTTTGCAATGCTTCGCGATCGCAAGTTGCAGGTGTTGTTCCCCAACCGTACGGTGGCCACGGTCGATCATATTGTGCCGACCGATCAGCAAGCTCGACCCTTTGCGGATTCCTTGGCGGAATCGATGATGCAGGCACTAGAGCAAAATTGCGAAGCCAATGGAATTCGCTTTTACAACATTGGTTCTGGCAATCAAGGGATTGTGCATGTGATTGCCCCAGAACAGGGCCTAACCCAGCCTGGGATGACCATTGCCTGTGGTGATAGCCATACCTCGACCCACGGTGCATTTGGGGCGATCGCCTTTGGGATTGGCACTAGCCAAGTCCGGGATGTGTTGGCCTCCCAAACCCTAGCCCTTGCCAAACTCAAGGTGCGGCGCGTAGAAGTTAATGGTGAACTACGTCCTGGTGTTTACGCCAAAGATGTCATCTTGCATATTATCCGTACCCTGGGTGTGCAAGGGGGAGTCGGGTATGCCTATGAATTTGCAGGCACGACCTTGGATGCAATGGACATGGAAGCACGGATGACCGTTTGCAACATGGCCATTGAAGGAGGGGCGCGGTGCGGGTACGTCAACCCAGACCAAACCACCTTTGACTACCTCAAGGGACGACCTTTTGCACCGCAAGGTGAAGCTTGGGATCGGGCGGTGGAGTGGTGGACCCAGATCCGAAGCGATGACGATGCCGTATACGACGATGTGGTTGTGTATGATGCGGCAGAGATTGCGCCCACCATTACCTGGGGCATCACGCCAGGACAAGGGATTGGAATTGCCGAAACTGTGCCAACCCTAGAATCAATGGCAGCGACGGAGCGTGCGATCGCTCAAGAAGCCTATCAGTATATGGATCTGACGCCTGGTGCATCGGTGCAGGGCACCAAAATTGATGTGTGCTTCATTGGTAGCTGTACCAATGGTCGGATTAGTGATCTGCGGGAAGCGGCAAAGGTGGCCCAAGGCCGCAAGGTGGCCCCCCATGTTAAGGCATTTGTGGTCCCAGGCTCAGAGCAGGTGAAACAGCAGGCCGAGGCCGAAGGTTTAGATCAGGTGTTTTTGGCGGCAGGGTTCGAGTGGCGTGAACCAGGCTGTTCGATGTGCTTGGCCATGAACCCCGATAAGCTACAAGGCCGACAAATCAGCGCTTCCTCTTCTAACCGCAACTTTAAGGGACGCCAAGGCTCAGCCTCGGGCCGGACTTTGTTGATGAGTCCGGCAATGGTGGCAGCGGCGGCCGTGGCAGGTGAAGTGACGGATGTGCGTGACTTGATGGGCAACTAGCTGCCATTAGTCCAGTCGCTGTAGGACGGCCACTTTGGGGTCGAGAATTTTCTTGCCGAGACTGGGAAACTGCACAGCCAAACAGATTTTGTCCCCTGCTCCAAAAATGTTGGTGACGGTGCCGATGCCAAGTCCTTTGTGCATCAGGCGATCGCCCACGTTCCAATCTTGGATGTGTGTATTCGGACGCGCAGGGGCTTTTTCTTTTGGCTTCTGAGATGCCCACTCAAGCTGTGGCTTATGTTTAGGCAATGCCGAAGGTGAGTGGAGTTGCAATAGATCCCGAGGAATCTCGGATAAGAAGAGCGAGGGCACCGCAGGTTCGCGGGAGCCATATAGGCGGCGTTCCCTGGCGTGAGAGATGAACAACCGTTCTTGGGCCCGGGTAATGCCTACATAACACAGACGGCGCTCTTCTTCTAGGCTCGCTGGATCATCGAGGGAGCGGAAGTTGGGGAACAGCCCTTGCTCTAAGCCTACTAAAAAGACAATGGGAAACTCCAACCCCTTGGCCGAATGGAGCGTCATCAGCGTTACCGTGTCAGCGGTGTCCTTACTGTCGGCATCGGAGGCCAAAGCCGCATTGGCTAAGAACGTATTGAGGGCCTGATCGTCATTTTCTTCTGCATACTGCAAGGCCGCATTATAGAGTTCCTGTACGTTGCTGAGGCGCTCGTCCGCTTCGTCGGTGCCCTGCTGTTTCAGCTCTAGGGTATAGCCAGATCGCTCTAAGACATCCTGAATCAGATCCGCCGCAGGTGTCTGATCTTGCGACGTCTGCCACTCTCGGATCATCTCTACAAACTGCAAGATGGGTTTGGCACTGCGCGCGGCGAGGGTTTTGACGGCCGCTTCGTCGGAGAGGATTTCCCACAATGGAACGCCCAATTCTTGTGCAGCTTGGCCGAGCCGATCTAGGGTGGTTTTGCCGACGCCTCGGCGGGGTGTATTGATCACCCGTTGTAGGCTGACGGTATCCGCCGGATTCACAATTAAGCGCAAGTAGGCCAGGACATCTTTAATTTCCTTGCGGTCGTAAAACTTGAGACCGCCGACCACGGTGTAGGGAATACTCCAGCGCACCAAGGCATCCTCAAAGGTGCGCGATTGGGCATTGGTGCGGTA
>DATNQK010000531.1:0-2772 GCA_036704065.1 Stenomitos sp. | reverse complement strand
AGGAGCGGTTCTGCAAAGGAATAAATTAGGAAACGTCTAGTCTCTATTGTTAGGCGACTCTTATGGTAGCGAGAATTGGAGACTCCGAGCGAGCCACTGACGTGACGAGACTAAGAATGATTGGGCGTTGAGGACGGAGGGGAGGTTTGGGTTAAGGCCCAATTCATTTGACGCACCATACCCCGCAACAAGGCCAGTTCTGAGGTGGAAAGCTGCGATCGCAGCATGATCTGGCGCACCTTTTGCATCCGGCTAGACACCGTATGAGGATGCAAATAACCCACCTCCAAGAGCAAAGTTTGGAGGTGCTGCAATCCTTGTTCCATAGCATCTAGGGAAGCCAAAGGTTCAGCATCCGTTCGGGCAACAGACGAGACTGGAAGGGAACTGAGGGACGGCACCGGAGCCTGAGTTAGTTGGTAAAGCTCGTAGCAACAGACTGCAACCGCTTGGGCCAGGTTCAAAGAGGGGTAAGCAGGATTGCTGGGGATACCCACACAGCGGTGGGCGTAGTTGAGTTCAGCATTGCTCAGGCCCCGATCTTCTGGGCCAAAAATCAGCGCCGAGGGAGTATCTAGCAGCCAAGGAAGGGCTTGACGGGGCGACTCTAGCGGCGTAGCCAGATCCCGTGGGCGTCCGGTGGTAGCAATGGCACGATAGCAACCTGTCAAAGCTTCGGGCAAGGTTGCCACCACTTCAGCAGCAGCCAACACATCCTGGGCATGGACTGCCATCTGTTGTGCATCGGGATGCATGGGGCTGCAATGGGGATTGACCAAGACCAGCCGACTGAGCCCCATATTTTTCATAACGCGAGCCACGGAACCGACATTAAGAGGCCCAGCCGGCTCCACCAATACAATTCGAATTTGGTCTAACGCCGCGCTCATGATTGCTGGTGCATACTCGCTTTGATTGTATAGCGACATGGACCCTACGGCTAGAAGCCGCAGGCCATCGGCGGCAATGTTTGCACCACTTGTTGGGCAAAGAATTGGGTCAGCCAATCCTTCACATGGTAAGTCGCACGGCAGTCATCTTCGTTGTAGAGCACAATATCGTTCAAATACTGTTCATCGCCCGTTTCGAGCCACTGACTGTACCAACAAATGGCCTGGGCACCGTTGGCGGCCGCATTGCGCCACTCAAAGCCGAGCCACCGCGCAATTAACTTCAGGGTATAGCTCTCAATGGGTAAAGATACGGTTCGGGTCACCCACTCGTGCAGGTCAAAGCAGCGGGCGGATAGAGATTCAATCAATCGATCTGGCGCACCATACTGTTTTGCTAGGCGACACACTGTTTGAACTTCATAGGAACAAAAGTGGAAAATGGGCGCATCAGGATAACTGGCCAGAAGTGCAGCCAACTCCTGCCACGCCTGGGCTTCTTCTTCAGGCCGCTTCGCTAAAAAGGGATAAAACTGTTGGCGATCGCGGTGGCGATCTACGAGCAGAATGCCGTGGAGATAGACTAAATTGAGTCCTGGTTCTGCCTCAATATCAAAGTACAACTCAATGGGGGCCGTTGGTAAAGCGTGCAGATCCTGAATGGCATGAGGCCCAGTCAACAAGATGGGTTGCTGGTATACAAACGCTTGCGCCTGCGCCACGAGTTTGCTGGACACCTCATGGCCAAGGCCAGTCTTAGCATGCAGCGACAACGCATCGGTACAGGCGAGGGCTTCGACAGTATCTAACGCATGGGCTTGCAACACAGGGTAGCGTGTTGGGGTAACCCCCGGTATCAGTGACAGGTGTTGTTCGGCTTGGGCGATCGCATAGCAATGGTCGAACCACACACACATGCCGCAACGATTCCGAGCAATAAAAACCTCTGGCTCCTGGCGACTCAAGAGCATCTCTAATAAGTCGGCCCGCAGCGCTTCCATCTGAGGAAAAATGCGAGGCAAATCAACACCATACCAACCCTTATCGCGTAAGTAGAGCCACGCACTCCCTTCCGTTTCGTTGCCCTGAATTGCCGCCAATACATCGGCATGAAACGCACTGAGAATTTGATACTCCAGCTTAGGACGCTTACTCAACTTCACATCGACAGGGACATATATCCAATCCCCAAACAAAGAAACCCCAGATCTACGAATTAAAAGATCTGGGGTACTCAAGAAAGCATATTGTTCAGTTTGGGGACTTAAGAGGACGCCCCTTCGGATGGTAGGCACACCCTGACGCATCAGTTCGAGGGTAGCCGCTGCACCTGCGAACCAATCATGGGGTGGGTAGTCTGGTTCTACAACGGGCTGGTTGAGGGCAAGGGTATGTTGAAATCGCTGCTTATCTTGACCGAGCTTGAGGATAAATTCATTGGTTTGACCGCGCACGCTTGGCTCGCCATACAGTTCAAGAAACGCTTGTCGATGGCAACGCTGAAAATTAAGCAGCAGTTGATCAGTGAGCAGCATGCGGGTTTGCGACAGAAACCTGTAGGGATCTTAACAAACTATTCGAATTTTTCACGGTTGATCTTAAATTCTATAGGATTTGGCTGCGGGAACTACCCCTGCACCATTGGCCGCGATTCAATGATGCCTTCTGCTTCATTAACCAGGGAACGTAAAGATTCTGTCAAAGTTGGATCCACCTGCTGCCAGAGGCCGCGCTGCTGGGCTTCCAGCAAACGCTCAGACATATCCCGCAACGCCCAGGGATTACTCTGGGCGAGGAATTGCTGCACGGTCGGGTCTAGAACATAAGCCTCAGCAACCCCCGCATACATAAAATCTTCCACGCAGTGGGTTGTGGCATCATA
>DATNQK010000530.1:0-5348 GCA_036704065.1 Stenomitos sp. | reverse complement strand
GGCTTTTCTAAAAAGACATGCTTGCCTGCATTGAGGGCCTGTTGTGCCATGTCGCAGTGCAAGAAAGGTGGCGATGAGATGCAAACCCCTTGCAGATTGGGTAAAGACCACAGATGGTCTAAGCTATCCGTTGCCACGGGGATGTGATGGGCTTGGGCGATCGCCTCTGCTTTCGTGCGATCGCGATGATAAACCGCCACAACCTGCGTGCGAGGACAATTTTGTAATGCAGGCAAATGAACTTTTTGTCCAAACCCTGTGCCGATTAAACCCACACCCAGCGGAGAATGCAAATCAGACATGTCAGCTTATGCCGTCGAGGTCACATCTATAATACTGGCTCGCGTTAGCCGTCTCACTCTCCAATCGAATGAGACTTCAAAGCAAAAGCTGGCCAAGTGATCTTTATGGCTGATAGGTGGGATAGTCGGTATACCCTTCTGCCTCGAAGGAGTACCAAGTTGCCGGATCGTCTGCGGGATTGAGGGGCCAATTGTGAGCAAACCGCTCCACTAAGTCAGGGTTGCTAATAAAGGGTCTGCCAAAGGCAATTAAATCCGCTTCATCGCGACTGAGGGCAGCTTCGGCATCGGCTTGACTATAGCCACAGTTACCAATAATCGGCCCAGAAAAGATTTCCCGAAACTCTGAAAGGGTCATCGGTGTGCCCTTTTCATGGAATCCCAAAGCCAACCCGTCTAGCAGGTGAAGATAGGCAAGGTCAAAGGCGTTGAGCCGTTCTGCCACATAGAGAAAGGTCTCGCGGAAATCGGGAGAACCCATGTTGTTGTAAACCCCGTTGGGCGATAACCTGACCCCCACGCGTTCCGCAGGCCAAACGCTAGTCACTGCTTCTACAATTTCTTGCAAGAACCGATAGCGGTTTTCGATAGACCCACCGTAGCGATCGCCTCGATGATTGGTCACCGATTGCAAGAACTCGTCGATGAGATAACCATTAGCACCATGAATTTCTACCCCATCGAACCCTGCGGCCTTCGCCCGTGCCGCCGCTTGACGGTAATCCTCAATCACCAAGGAAATTTCTTCGGTTTCTAAAGCTCTGGGGACTTCGTAGGGTTGTTTGCCAATGGGCGTATGGATGGGGTCTCCTTGAAGGGCGATCGCAGAAGGTGCAACGGGCAATGAACCATCGGCACGGAAGCTACTGTGAGACGCACGACCACAATGCCAAAGCTGGAGAAAAATCGCCCCACCTGCACCATGCACCGCCTCGACAACCTGTTTCCATGCCTCTGTTTGAACATCGTTCATAATACCTGGGGCATGTAACCAGCCAATGGCTTGCTCCGAGATAAAGGCTCCTTCGGTAACAATCAAACCTGCCGCTGCTCGTTGCCGATAGTACTCAGCCATTAACGCATTTGGAATGCCTGCACTCCCTGCCCGCGCACGAGTCATGGGAGCCATAACGATCCGATTGCGAAGGGGTAACCCCTGCAATTCATAGGGACTCAGGAGGGTAGGCGAAAGTGTGGTCGTCATAATGCCTCTCAAGGTAAACAGTTCGGATGGCGGCCTGGAAAAACCTAAACTCCGAAGTAATCGCGCACAATTTCCACAATGCGTTCCGAGGCATGACCATCACCAAAGGGATTGACAGCCGTTGCCATTTTCTCGTAAGCCCCTTTATCGCTTAGCAGTTCTGCCGCTTCTTTAGCAATCTGTTGTGCATTGGTTCCAATCAGCTTGGCCGTTCCAGCATACACAGCTTCTGGGCGCTCGGTCGTATCTCGCAACACCAGGACAGGCTTGCCTAAACTGGGTGCTTCCTCTTGCAAACCACCGGAATCGGTCATTAATAAGTAACAGCGCTGAATCGCACCCACTAAATTGCTGTAGTCTAGCGGTTCTGTTAAAAAGGCACGGGGATGATTGCCTAAAATTTGGGTTAGAGGTTCGCGCACGGTCGGGTTGCGATGCAAGGGTAACACTAAGGCCGTATCTGGGAATTGTTCCAAGATCGTCAAAAAGCCTTGGCCAATGTCTTGCAGGGGTTGACCCCAATTTTCGCGACGATGCACCGTTGCTAAGATTGTGCGATATTGTCCCCAGTCCAGGTTGGGAATATCGCAAGCAGGCTGGGTGAGCGCAGCCATCAACAACGCATCAATGACGGTATTGCCTGTTTGATGCACACCTTTGGTAATGCCAGACCTGCGCACATTGTCGGCAGACAGTTGAGTGGGCGCAAAGTGAAGCTGAGCAATTTGAGAAATCAGCCGTCGATTGGCTTCTTCTGGATAGGGATTATAGAGATCATCGGTGCGCAAACCCGCCTCAACATGACCCACCGGAATTTGCCGATAGAAGGCCGCAAGCGCCGCAGCAAAAGCCGTGGTGGTATCCCCTTGCACAATCACCAAGTCTGGCGGCTCAGATTCAAAATAAGTTTCTAATCCTTGCAAACTGCGACAGGTAATTTGCGTTAGGGTTTGCCCGTGCTGCATGATGGCCAAGTCGTGGTCGGCACTGAGGCCAAAAAAATCCATGACCTGCGAGACCATTTCTCGGTGCTGTCCCGTCAGAATTACTTGAGTCTGGCAGAAGTCAGCAGACTGAAAAGCCTTAATAACAGGAACCAATTTGATTGCCTCAGGACGGGTGCCTAAGACAATGGAAATGCGAAGAGGGGCGTTGGCCATGAATGCTCCACGGGACAAATAAATGCAGCCAAATGAGTCGTTTGTATTTTGCCATGAAAAAACCCGGTCGGAACCGGGTTAAAACTATCGCGGCATTAAAGTAATTGATTAAACAGCAATCGCACCTTTGTTAACCCACCGCTAAGGCTTAACGGCCATCGCTTGGATCGCAGGTTAAGGGGCAGGATGCATAAACTGATTGGGTACGAGGATTGGCTTGACCATTCAACCATCTGAGCCAGCTCACTTCATGGGGATGGATTCCCTTTAATGTCAGGAGGGCTGCACCTAGCAAAATGAGCAGTGCGTTAACTGAGACAATTGCGCCAGCAACCACCAACACAGCACTCGTTGGCAAGATAGCCTGTAACGAAATTGCAAACAGAGACCCAATGGTCATGATCAAGAACACTAGGGGGAATCCCACAACCAACCAGCACACAGTCAATGTGAATGTCCAAATTAAAAAGCTTCTGATCATGGTCATGATTTGATTTTTGGGCAGTCTCTGGGCTTGTGCTAAGGTCATCTTCCGGGCCTCCCGCTCAGTTATTAAAAGGTTGAATCAGTCGTCGAATCAATTTTTTTTAGTATAAAGAAGGTCTCAGCAAAAATGAATGCGTTGTTGCTAAAGTTTACATAATCATAAACACAACCCGAATTTTCGCGGCAAACCAACAAAGCGGGGGATCATGAAGGTGTAAGACTTCCGCTCTAGGACTTTATTTCAGCGGTTTGTCACTCTATGTTTTTGGGCATGCATGAGCACAATTACCTATTAGCTTTAACTGTAAAAATCAGGGTTTAACATACAAAACTTCATCTTAGATTCTCAGGATCAATTGCATTAGAAGGGTTAAGAATTTGGGAGCAATCGATGAATAATGAAGGCTCATCCGCTTGAGAGATCAAGGAAAAGTCAGTCTCTGCCTTGTTTTCCTCAGTATTTTCTAAGCTGAGCCTCAGGTTAAACCCTGAGAATCTTAAGGAATGCTTTCTAAGGTAAGGGCTACGTTGTTACTCAGCCACGCCCTATGAACGCCTCTCTTCTGCGCACTGCATCAACGATTATTGGTACATCCTTGGCTTCTACATCGGTGATGAGCTTAACCCTTTTCTGGACGTCCTTTGCCACAAGAGCAGAGTCGAGCCTGCCATCTGGCTATACACTCAGCCCTACGCCCCTTAAAGGTCAACACTGCTATTACTACGGTGGAAACCGCGAAAATTACTATTGCTACAAGCAGTCCTTAGAAACCCTGCGCATGAAACAAGGATCCATGATGGAGCACAGCACCATGATGAAAAACGGTGACTCCATGATGATGAAGAAAGATGATGCTTCGATGCAACATAACTCCATGATGAAGGGCAAGTAGAAATACGCTTGAGTCGTTTAAAGAGGTCAGCCGTGCTGATAGAGGGTCTGACCTCAATGGCTGATGGTTCCGACTGCCCTTTTGTTTGCGAAGCTTTATGGATAGAACACTTTGGTATCGACGCAAGCTCCTTCGGCATCTAGGATTAGGGACCGCAGGAATCGTTACAACTGTAGGGTTAGCCTCTTACAAGAGGACTTTCACTGACCTGATGCACTCAACTATGGCGATCGCCGCTCCATCTTCTGGAGCCACCTTACCGGAATTCCAAGGCATTAATCGCTGGCTCAATACGGCACCCTTAAACGTTGCTCAATTAAAAGGCAAGGTTGTGCTGGTTCAGTTTTGGACTTTTGCCTGTATCAACTGCCAACGGACCCTTCCCTACCTTGTGCAATGGCACCAGCGCTATGGGTCTCAAGGTCTTCAAATTATTGGCGTTCATACGCCTGAATTTGCATTTGAACGGGAAACAGGCAATGTGAAGCAGGCACTAACGCAACATCATATTGCCTATCCTGTAGCCATCGACAATGACTATAAAACCTGGAATGCCTATCGCAACGGCTATTGGCCCCATCTGTTCTTGGCAGATCGGCACGGGATTTTACGCTACGACCATGTGGGGGAGGGCGCATACGACACTACAGAACGCACGATTCGGCAACTGTTAGGGTAACTCCCTAGCTGCATACCCTGCCCCAGCCAGCATAGAGAAAGAAGGTATCAATGTCGTCATTTACCCCCTCCTTAGGACTGGCCTTTGCAGGCGGACTGTTGACCGTTTTGTCTCCTTGCATTCTGCCCATTTTGCCGCTCCTGCTAGGACGCTCTCTGCAATCGCATCGGTTTGGGCCTGTGATGCTAGTAGTGGGGTTAGTGGCAGGGTTCGCCTTTGCAGGCAGTCTCTTAGGAATTGTGACTCAAGGCATTCCAGCGTTAGCCAACCATTTACGCACCATCGCTGTGACCCTATTGATCGGGTTAGGCGTGCTCACTTGCCTACCAAAACTCGCCTATCGCTTATCGAGCTTACTACCAACGGGTTTCGCAACGCGGGCCTCTATTCCCCTTGGTTTGGCGGGAGAATTTTGGCTAGGCACGCAACTCGGCATCCTTTGGACACCTTGCGCAGGCCCAGTTTTAGGTGCAATTTTAGTGTTGGCTGCTGTACAGCACGATGGGGTCAATGCCTTTAAATTACTGACTACCTACGGGATGGGTGCCGCAGTGCCGTTGCTGATGCTTGCCTACGCTGGACGCCGTCTTGCACGATCCATGACTCAACTGCGAATCTATGGCG
>DATNQK010000529.1:0-5729 GCA_036704065.1 Stenomitos sp. | reverse complement strand
GGGTTACAGGGATGCGAACCAAGATTGAGGAACGGGTTCAAGATCTGATTATTGAATTGCAAGGCGTGACCGATAAACCCATTGGGGTTGGCTTCGGCATTTCTCAGGCCGACCAAGCTCGGCAAGTTAGAGAATGGGGCGCAGATGCGGTGATTGTGGGGAGTGCATTTGTTAAACGCCTAGCCGAGGGCCATCCTGCCCAAGGTATTGAGTCTATTGGCACCTTTTGTCGTTCTTTAAAGGCAGCGCTCTCTAGCGAGGTTTAAACCCATTGAGGCTACAAACACAACGCCTTCGCCCCACAGCAGGAGCGAAGGCGTTGTGAAGTTCTTGAAGTAAGAAAACCAATCTCAAACCATCATTTGCCTAAGAGACAGACATCGCAATGGCCACCAAACCACCCACTAAAGCCAGCGCCACTACACCGACCACAATGTAAACCTGCTGTTCTTTCTTTGTCGGTGGCTTCGCTTCATACATTTTGGGTTCGATGGCGAAGTTATTGATGCGACCATCTTCGTCTCTGGTATAAGGCATTTTAAAATCCTGATTTATTGCGATTTGTTAATTGTACCAAAGATCAGAATAGTGCTTGGTGAGACGGCTGGACGCCACGCTGAGGCGCTAAACCAACGTTAAGAACCCGCTACAAGCCCTGTTAAGGGTGAACTCGCACTTGCATAGGCTTTGACCGGAATTCTGCCCGACAAGTAGGCTAAACGCCCTGCTTCGGTAGCCAGCGCCATTGCCCGTGCCATCGCCGCCGGATGTTGGGCTTGGGCGATCGCTGTATTAATCAGCAAGGCATCGGCACCCAACTCCATTGCCTGGGCCGCTTCACTGGGTGTTCCCAACCCTGCATCCACCACCACAGGCACGGTTGCATTTTCGATAATGATTTGGATATTGGCTGCATTGCGAATCCCTTGACCAGAGCCAATGGGCGACCCCAAGGGCATTACGGTTGCACAACCCACCTCTTGCAAACGCTTTGCCAATAACGGGTCAGCATTGATGTAGGGCAAAACGGTAAACCCTTCCTTCACCAATTGTTCTGCGGCTTGGAGCGTACCGATGGGATCAGGCAACAGGTATTTGGCATCCGGAATCACTTCTAGCTTGACGAAGGTATTGTCAACTTGCCCTAAGAGTTTTGCCATCTCCCGACCCAGACGCGCCACCCGTACGGCTTCTTCAGCAGTCTGGCACCCTGCCGTATTCGGTAACATCCAGATTTTTGACCAGTCCAAGGCATCTGCCAAACCTTCATGGCCTGGTGCGTTTGTTTGCACCCGTCGAACTGCGACCGTGACAATATCGCAGCTACTTGCTTCAATACTGTGACGCATTTCGTCAAAGTTGCGGTACTTGCCAGAGCCAGTCATCAAGCGAGACCGAAAAGTCTTACCGCCAATGGTCAGCGGAGTGTCGGACAAAGCTGTTGCAGCAAGTGAGGACGAGCAGTCTAGAGTTTGCATAGGAGATTTACTCGAAGCCTTTGGGCAGGCAATATCAGCAATGGATTCTGGTTGCTTCTGGGAATATCCTCAAAGCCACCTTCTCTCCATTGTCCCTCGCAACGGACAGTTGGGTAAAGCACCCCTTCTCTGGCCTCTGCTTTAGGCCGATTGTTGTTAGCACTTAGGAACGGAACTTTTGCTTTGGGACTGGCGTCAAGAACAGAGAACTGTATTATGGTCTAGTCCATCCCATGACATCCAGTTTTTCTGTACCTTGGTCAGGGGTCGAGGGGTCAGTACCTTCAGTGCATATTCCACCCCATAAACTTGCCAATCCCGAGCTGGTAGCGTTTTGTCAATCTGGACTTCGTCCAGATCGAGCAGCGTTCTCAGAACTGTTGCGTCGCCATCAGTCTCATGTGGATCGGGTGTTGTACCATTTGGCACCGGATTGGGATGATCGTGCCGACTTAGCCCAAGAAGTGTGGATTCGGGTTTATCGCAATATCAAGCGACTACAGGAACCTGCAAAATTCCGAGGTTGGCTCAGCCGTATTGCCACCAACTTGTTCTATGACGAGTTGCGCAAGCGCAAGCGCCATCAAAGCCCACTCTCCTTAGATGCACCGTTGTCGATGGAAGATGGTGAGGTGTCTTGGGAAATTGCATCTGAAGAACCCCGTCCCGACGACTCCTTAACGACTCAGGAGTTTTATCAGCAACTGCATACCGCGATCGCGGATTTGCCAGAAGCCTTTCGGACCACCATCGTGTTGCGAGAGATTGATGGGATGGCCTATGAAGAAATTGCTGAGATTACAGGTGTTTCGTTGGGTACAGTGAAGTCACGAATTGCCAGAGCGCGACAGCGTCTACAAACACAACTTCATCCTTATTTACAAAGCTAAGCACAATACGGTGGGGGCATTGTGCATCTTAAGTCAAGACTCGCAAATATGCTGTGGCGAGAGGAAAAACATAAGTTAGAGTTGAATTAGGGGCCTGTAGGTCTACAGCTTGTGTTTTATGGATTGCCTCTTTTACACGGGACTGTAATTCGCTTTTTTCTCCGCATCAGCCTCAATTGTCTGAATCCCTCAAAACCGCTCAACCAGCTGTTCCCATGGATAATTTAACTCCCCTACAATCGGAACGATTCGAGTTGCTCAGTGCCTACTTGGACGGCGAAGTTTCTGCCACAGAACGGAAACAGGTCGAGGAGTGGCTTGCTTCGGATGTTCAGTTTCAGCAAACCTATCGCAAGATGCTAGCACTGCAACAAGGCGTGAGGAGTTTACCCACACCCTCGACCTCCGTTGCTTCGGATGTGTTGGCGCAGAAAGTACTCAGCCGCGTGGAACGTCAACCACGGCTATGGCTGTGGGGTGGCTTAGGCGCTGCAACGGCTTTAGTGGTTGGGACTTTATCGGGTCTCTTGACCGGCAATCAAAATGGAATGTTGCAAGTTGCCCAATCCCCTTCGCCTGCGGCTCAACCGCACATTTCTGCCCTTGTACCATCTGATCGTCCCTCGGCTCCAGAGCGCAATGATCCCAAAACGCTGATGATTGCCTTGGAACGCCCACCGATTGATATTCCTGATGTTCCTTCTTCAAAGGCAACGGGTTTAGAACACGAAGGGACCGCTAGCTTCTAGGTCTGTAGGGGATAAACTTTAACCCCATAGACAAGTCACTAAGCCAGCCCAACACTTCAAATTAAGCCTGCCCCAAAGGGTTGAAGCGCTTTCTTGAATGAATGGGTGTGGCTTAGTTTTTTGTGGGCCTGTAGATACTTGCGATTAGATACTTGCGATTGAAAAGCTCCAGCCTAGGCGGGAGGCCCTGCTGTCACGATCAAGAGACGGTCTGGGTGTAGTAGTTCTTGAATGGCTTGGTGTAATTGCTCCATCGAAACTGCATCTACTTTTTGCGGAAAATCGCGCACCTCTGCTGCATCAAATCCATCTACTGCATTGGTAAGAATACGCTGTGCCAAAACATCGGGGTTAGCCAGCTCAACGGGGTAGTTGTTAATTAAACTCCGTTTGGCAGTGTTCAGTTCTGCCGATGAGACACCTTCTTGAATCAGTTGTCGCAGCAGCGCGAGGGTACTTTGGATTGCTCGCTCTGTATCTTCGGGAGCGGTTTGCATTTCGATCACGAAAGGGCCTGCTTGTTGTCCTGCGGCAAAGTAACTGTAGATGCCATAGGTCAACCCTTGGCGATCGCGGATTTCAGTTCCCAATCGACTCGAAAGGGTATCGCCTCCCAGAATTTGATTGAGCACCAGGGCAGTATAAAAGCGGGGATCGCGACGTCGAATGCCAGGGTGCCCTAAATACGTGACGGTTTGGGTTTTATTCGGCAGCGGAATCTGTACCCTTTGCATCTTTTCCGGCAGCGCGACCTCTGGCACCTCCAAAGACAATGGGGTCGAAGGGCTTGACCACTGGCCTAAGAGTGCTTCCAGTTGCGATCGCACATGTTGAGGATCAAAATCGCCCACGAGGGAGAGTGTGACATTGGCTGGCGTGTAGTGCTGGCGGTAGAACGACACGAGATCGTCGCGCGTAATCGACAACACGCTTTCAGGCGTCGCAAACACATGAAAAGGATGGTTGGCTGGGTAGAGCTGTTGTTGCAAAATACGACGACCCAGCCGAGCGGGATCATCGAGTTCCAGTTGTAATCCAGAGAGCAACTGCTTGCGTGCTAGTTCTAGTTCGGATTCGGGAAAAGTTGCTTCTTGGAGAATCTCTGCCAAGGTCTGGAGCAATACATCTAAGTCTTGTGACAAGGCATGACCCTCGATCTCCACCCCTTCGCGGAAAGAACCAAAGTCTAAACCTGCGCCTCTATCTTCTAGACGGCTGGCAAGGGCTAAGGCATCGTGGCGTGTGGTGCCACCCATCAACACTTCAGCAGTGAGGCTGGCTACTCCTCCTTTAGTACTCAAGTCGTAGCCATTACCTGCCTGAATATTGCCGGAGAGGGTAACGGTGGGCGAGCTAGAATCTGGCAGCAACACAACGCGCAACCCATTGTTGAGGGTCAGTGTTTCGGGCAATGCCTGGGTTTCAGAGAGAGGTGCGCTGGCAATGGGTGGCAAATATTGGGCCACGACGGCGGGATCGACGGGTTCGCCAGGGCTAAAGTCTTCTAAGGTTTGCTGCGGCGATACGGGGCCTAGCTCGCCGGAGTCATCCAGTTGCGTGGGTTCAAAATACCCGACGGTACGAGATTCGGCCTTGAGGTAGGTTTGGGCGACACGCTGCACATCGGCAACGGTCACGGATTGGATGGCGGCAAGATAGCGATCGCTATGCCGATAATCACCCACGATGGTTTGGCTATAGGCCAACTGGCTGGCCTGACTATCCACTTCGCGATTACTCATGATGAAGTGGGCCATCAGTTGTGTTTTCGCCCGCTGCAATTCTGCTTCGGAGATGGGAACGTCTTGGAGCACTTGCAGGGTATCCAAGAGGGTTTGATCGACGGTGTGCAGATCTTGATCGGGGGCTAGGGTAATGGAGATGTCATACCAGCCCGGTTCAATTAATGCTGCTGAGTAAGCGTTGGCTTGACTCGCTAGCCCAGGTTCAATCAGGGTTTGGTAAAAGCGAGAATTGCGCCCGACCGAAAGAATGGCGTCAATCACGTCAATGACGGGCACGTCGGGATGTTGAACCTCGGGGATCGGATAAACGGCTTCGATGTAGGCAGCGCTACCGGCTTCTTTGAGGTGAATGGGCGATCGCGCTGCCGTAGAACTAGCCGTACTCTCAGATGCGCGAGTTTCTGGCGTTGCGGAAGATGCTTCCGGTTGTGGCGGATTGGGCGGAATTTTGCCAAAAGTCTGGGCAATTAAGGATTGCAATTTGATGGGATCGAAGTCGCCTGCTACTGCGAGAACGGCATTTTCGGGGCTGTAATAGCGTTGGTAATAGGCGCGAACTTGCTCTACGGTAAAGGCTTCCACGTCGCTTTTGGTGCCGCCTACGGGTAGTCCGTAGGGACGGTTGGGGAAGGCTTGTTGCAACACTGCTGCGGATAAACGATATTCGGGGCTATTTTCATAGCCTTGCAGTTCTGAGATCACAACTCGCTTTTCACTTTCTAGTTGCGCTTCATCAATGAGGGCATGACGCATGCGATCGGCCTCTAGCACCAAGAGGGCTTCTAGTTTGTCGCTGCTGACGGTGCCAAAATACGCGGTCATGTCGTAGCTGGTGAAGGCATTTGAGGCGCTGCCTAAGGCGCTAAA
>DATNQK010000528.1:0-5705 GCA_036704065.1 Stenomitos sp. | reverse complement strand
AATGAATCGGAAGGCTCCGCCAGCTCGCCTTGTTCTTCATGGATTTGCGAGTGCTGCCATCCGGGTCGGCCTTGGCGTTCATATCGAGATACCAGACCTTCGCCCCCTTGCTTTGAAGCAGATCGGTATGCAAATTGACCTGCGCCAGTTCTTCAATGCGACAACCCAAGAACGGCATAGCAACCGTGGCCCAATACTTGTGCGGCTCGCCGGTTCGATATTTGGCAGCGCTCTGAAACAGAGCTTTCAACTGCTCAACCGAAAAAGAATCACGGTCATCTGAATCCGGCGTGTCCTTTTTCTCTATTAACCGTTTGGTTGTTAGCTCTGGCCCCCACCCCCTCGTAATCCGATAGTGGTTGAGCATCCCCCCAAGGGTCGTGATGTGGAAACCGGCAGTAGTCGAGTTGGCGATATCCTTATTGGCGTGCGCGGCATATTCCGAGAAGTCGGCTTGCTCGATATGTCGAATGTCTTTGTCGGCCCCGAAAAATGCCTGTGCATGCTCCAATCGTCCTTTGTAGGTTTTGCGAGTGGTTGCCTTGCGCTGCCCATCCAAAAACTCTGACATCGCAACACTGAACGGCACGCCCGACTTCGGCAGCACAACATCACCCCCCTTCGCCTGGATTGCAATGTTCAGCTCCCGCTCATGCTGCTTTCGTTCGGCCTTTCGCTGGATGATCTCATCGTAAAGTGCGGCCTCCTGTTCATCGCGCCTGTCTTGGAGCTTTAACTTCTGTTTCGCGAACGTCAATACATCCTTCAGGCGCTGCAAATCGACAGGCGAGGTTTTTTCTTCTTTAGACATGGTTGCGTTGCGACACTCTCTGAAAATCGCCCACAGCTCGATTCTGAGCGTCTGAGCGGCATCCGCAGCTTGGCGCACGCTGGACGTGTTGAGGCTGCGGTAAATTTCAGCCTGGCCGAACGTCGGGCGAAGGTCGGCAGGCACGGCAAGGCGGAAGTATAGGACGCCATGCCTGTTGCGGTGAAGGTGTGCGGGTAGGCGGTAGGCCATAGAAGCCCTCCCTGAGCGCGTCCCGCGTGCTGATCGGGACACTGGTTTGGGACACCAAGCCAGTTCGGAGGGCTAAAAACAAAAAAACCCGCTGACGGATCAACGGGTTTTGTGTTCTTTGGTGGTGATGGGCAGAATCGAACTGCCGACCTATGGGTTATGAAAAGCTAGAACAGCTCATTTTCACGACGAAATCGACGACGATGGCGCCACAACTGAAGAAATTCATCACCTGTATTGACATGATTTTCGTAAGGACTTTCCTTCTGAAAAAACCGTACGACACCTTCTTGGCGGATTGAGTCAGCGATAACTGCAACCGCCTGAGCCGTTGGACCAGAAGTGGACCAGACGGCCACCCACCCCCGATCACTGCAATACCGAATGTAGAGTAGTTTCGCAATTGGGGTATATGTACAGTGAAGTTACACCGATGCACTAACTGCCAAAGTGGAACCCGGAGAAGCTTCTTCATGGTGACCCCGCTCTCGCCCCGCTCCATTCTCTATTGAAGCCGGGCGCTTCCCGATGGCGACCATCGAGAAAAATCGAATGCATCAATGATGCATAGCTGGTCGCCCACACGTTAAGGCGATGCCCCGCGTATCGTTTCACTTTACTGGCGGCCCTCTTACAGAGCGGATTGGAGCAACGCTTGGAACATCCCTTTTTGCCAATGATTCACAAACGGTGCGGAATCTACCCCTGGTTGCAAGAGAACCGTGTTGATAGTCTCATCGCTCAATTCTGCTTGACGCATAGTAGCAACTTGTCGAATCACCGTCCCCAATAATTCAGCCGCTTTGGTCGCATATCGTTTCGCCAAATTAAAGTCCACAAAGTGATTATTCACTCTTAGCTTATCGACATCGCTCCAGCCTATTGGCGGGGCAACGAAATACTCAAGCGCCCCAGGTTCATCATGTTCGCCCATACGATAGTTCGCAAAAATCCACTGTTCTTGGAAGAATCTATCGTTATCTAGATACGGTTGAATGATTTGATCTTCAGCATTGCGAGCAAATGCGTGCCCCTTACCATCCATATTACAGTCTCGGCATGCCGGGACGAGATTGTGTGGCAAAACAGAAAACTGGGGAAAATGAGCCTTAGGCAGATAGTGATCCAAATTCCGCGGTGTGCCGATTCCCCCACAAAATGGACACCTTTCGTTTGCCGCATTTAACAAACGCTCATAAATCCTTCGGGCCGGCTTATTCTCTGGCACAAAATACTGATCATAAATTTTGATCAGCTCTGATTTTTTTAGACTATCGACGACAGTTGGATCTGCGTCTTCAGCATCATCTATAGGCTCAATTGAACTTAATTCACCATGACTAGCTGCAGCCAAATAATCATCTCCTGTTGCAATTAGGTTGGGCTTGCTGAATTTCAGCTTTTCTCGCAATCCAGCATTGCGAATAATTCCAGCACTACATGCATCCAGGGTTTCTCCATGACTAAATTGTGGTTCACTCAATCGCATCATGCTGACCACTCCTATCACGATTGGTGACAAGTACTTTCAAAATTGCTCGGCCTTCGAATCCTAGTTGATTGCCATAGGCCGAGACTATCTGCTCATATGTTTCCCCTTGCTCAACAGACTTGGCAAGCATGTGGTGAAAGCCAGAGCGCTCGACTTCAAGGCTGAAAACTTCGCTAGTAAGCAATCCAACGTTCTCACCAAAGGTCTCAATTGACGGGCGGCTTACCGTAACGTCTTTGCCAACGCGACAAATTTTCCACACGCAAGAACGAGGTATCTCCTGTAAAGCAACGGGGGAGTGGGTTGCGATGACAGCAACTCCGTTTCGATCATGGAGCAAGTCAGCAAGGGCACGTACGAAGGCGGATAAAAGCGGAGGATGTAAGTGACTCTCCGGTTCATCCAATAGCACCAAGGTTTTTTCTTCTACAACCGCCACCAGTCGCGTCACAGTCAAAAGGACAACGGCATGACCCGAACTCATTTTAGATAAGTAAGGGAGAATCTCGCTAAGGTAGCGATCTCGAAATGTGGATGAATCGGACTGTTCCTCGCCGTTCGCGTGCTCCCTAAGCTCTCTATAGAACGCTTCTAATCGTTCAAGCTTCATTGAGGCAAAATTCTCGTCAGAACCTAATTTTTCTATAGCGTCTAGCCAACGCACCGTCTTTTCAGGCACATAGAAGCAGCTAATCAACGCAGTTGCGCAATCGTTCCGAAGTTCGGCGATGGTTCGATGACACTCCCCGTTTTTCGGATCTTTTAGGCCAATATAGAAATAACAGGTTCCTTTGGCTGGATCTGGTTGCTCTTGAGGAGGAGTAAATGGATCAAACGCACTAAAGGATACCGACACGAGACTACTGAAGTAATCGGCCGCTATTTCTCTTTCTTGCCATCCAGCTGTATCGATAAATTTTGCTGAATTTTGATTACCTGTAATGGCTTCAATCATCCCATTGAGCAAAGTCGTTTTGCCAACACCGTTACGACCAATTACGGCATGAATATTGGTGCTGGGCGTGGAGTCCACCACGACGTCAAAACCAAGGTCGATACTTCCCAGATCGTTTGATTCCAGCCTCACAAATTTGAATTTAAAGTCGGTAAGCTCTGCCTTTCCTTCTAGGACTCGGGCAAATTGCCCCTTTACAACAGAGAGGCTCACCCCCCGCAGCAAAGAGGTACTGAATACCTTTTCATCTTTAATTTCGTCAATGCGGGATGGATATAAGACAATATCTTGGAGCGCTGACAAAATATCTTTGCTTAGTTGGCCTGTCAAAGTCGCCATGCTTTGATAAAAGGCAATGCTTTGCCCCAGCGAAAAAAACTGGTCGTCTAACCTTTCAAAGCTCTCGGGCATTACTTCGTAAGTAGCGGTTGCCGTGGTTTGACCTACAAATCCAATTTTTACCTCACCGATATCATGGAGCTCGCCATCTTCATCATGCAAAGACATGTGAAACATAGTGACAAAAGAATAGTCGTTCCAATGATCTATTTTTAGGTAAACAGTACTCTTGCCAGTGCTTGGCACCCACTTAGATTTTGATAAAACCCGGAATTCCATTTCTAGCCCTGCTCCGAAATATCGACGTAAGTCCTAAATACAAATCGTCATAAAAAAATCGATTACACTGCGCTTAAGACGCAATTTGATACTGCGAACAATCGCGGGTAACTCAACGTCTGGAACTGACTTTGCCAGCAAGAAGCAATCATCGAAGACATTTGCCGTTCCGTGTAACGTGATCGAATGAAAAAACGTGTTCGACAGGCGCTTCCTCGCAACGGCCCACGATTCGTCCGAAAAACTCTAGGCGCCCAGAAGTCGCCAAGATCCTGCCGCCACATAATGGGCAAGGAGCAACGTAGCGAACCGCTTTGATAGTTTTGTCGCGATAGCGAGGGGGAACGCGGCGTTCCAATAGACGATCATCGTCCACCGACTGCATCCACCACGGGGCAATCACGATGTTGTTGCTACCCAACTGATAAAGGCGCCCCACAGAAGCCCAAACGGCCCAATACACGATGCCCAGCGATAGCAGTGAAGTCAGGATGCTTTTGGCGCCTACGGTGTAGGAAAGTGTGATCCCAAAGGTTACTTGAACGAACAGTAGCCATAGCAGCAATAGCGGGCCGCCCAAGACCACGATATACAACTGGCGGCGCCACCCTTTTAGCTGAAACCCCCGCGAAAAAATTCGGGCGAATGGGTTGGCCTCCTCAATGTCTTCGCAGACGTAACGAACTGTCGCTGCCTTTCCTGTTTCGGCGGGAGCAAGAGGTGCAGGGTCATGGGTGACAGGAGCCAGTTTGGGAATCACCCACTCGATGCGGTGCAATGTCGGATTGCCGGTTCCGCCCCCTTCTGTTTTAAGCGGCTTCGGGGTCCGTGGGAAATACGCATCCGATAACTGCTGCGCAACCCCCTCGCTTTTGGTATCCCAGGTGGTCAGCAGTTTGTTCCACTGCTGACGGATATCGTCCGACATTCGTGCTTTGTCGGACCGGTCGGACCACGCCCGACCTCGGATCTTGGAAATAGTCTCGACCAAGTCCCAGGAAGTAAAACCCAAGCTTGCCTGCCTGGGATTCTCAATGGATAGCAGGCAAATAGCACGTAATAGCAGCACGTCCAAGCGCCCGGCCTCTTTCCAAGCCGAAACTAATTCTCCAAGAAAAACAAAGGACTTTTGTTCGTCAAACCCCGTTTCAACCCCCATTGCCTCCTGTTCGGCGGCTCCTGCGTCGGAAAAATGGACAGCGGTATCGCTCATTCGAATAGGAGAAACACAAATGGAAAATCGGAGTTTGCTTCAATCATTTGCCATAGACAAGGAAGGACGCATCAGATCGGTGGACGAAGTCGCTCGCGGTCTCGCCTGCGATTGCACCTGTCCGTGCTGCGGGCATCCGGTCATGGCGCGACAAGGCGAGGTGCGCGAATGGCATTTTGCCCACGCCATCGAAACTGATTGCAATGGTGGGCTGGAAAGTGCATTGCATCTTGCAGCCAAGCAACTGCTATTGGAAAACGGAGGCTTAAGCGCGCCCGAAATTCACATTGAGACGGAGATTCGCCTACCTGATGGTCGAGTCGGGAAGGGCACCGCTTTTCGTCCAGAGCGCTGGATCGATTTCCAGACCGTCGAGGCGGAAAAGAGTATCGGCACAATCCGACCT
>DATNQK010000527.1:0-6244 GCA_036704065.1 Stenomitos sp. | reverse complement strand
GGACTGGCTAGCCAGTCCCCCTCCTGCCGTATGCTCTTGTGGGCTCTTCTATTGCTTAAACTTTTCCGTTGGGTTAAAGGCTGATTCGTACTGTTCGTAGGCGGCAATAATTTTTTCCACGAGGGGATGGCGCACAATATCCCCCTTCGATAGGTAACAGAAGGCAATGCCATCCACGGGTTCTAAGATTTTTCGGGCGATCGCCAGTCCAGATGCCTGCTGGGGTGGCAGGTCGGTTTGGGTCAGGTCTCCTGTAACGACCAACCGGGACTTCATGCCAATCCGAGTCAGCATCATTTTCATTTGAGCTGGGGTTGTATTTTGCGCTTCATCCAAAATCACAAAGGCGTTGTTGAGGGTGCGACCCCGCATGTAAGCCAAGGGGGCAACTTCAATCACACCGCGCTCCATCAAATGGGTAATTCGCTCTGGCTCAATTAGCTCATAGAGCGCATCGTAGAGTGGCCTCAGATAAGGATTGACCTTTTGTTGTAAGTCGCCAGGGAGGAAGCCTAACTTCTCGCCGGCTTCCACGGCAGGACGGGTGAGAATTAAGCGTTCATATTCGTTGTCTAGCAAGGCTTTTACGGCTATTAGCGCCGCTAAAAACGTTTTGCCTGTTCCTGCTGGGCCAATGCCAAAGGTGATGCTTGATTGACGGATGGATTTCACATACTGTCGCTGTCGCAAGGTTCTTGCTCGAATTGACTCGCCGCGTCGGGTGCGGACAATAACGTCATCCTGGAGCGATCGCCATTCTTCTTCTTGGTGCGTATTGAGGGCATGGCGGGCCGCTAAAATATCGACTTCCGTAATGGGCTGACCAGACTGCCAAAATTTCTGAAGCAAATCGAGCATGCGCTGCAATAGACGAACTTGCGCTTCTGTACCCGAAACCGTTAGGTCTTGTCCGCGCAGCAGTAAATGTACCCCTGTCTGCTGTTCTAAAAGTTTCAGGTTGTTTTCGCGATCGCCCGATAAAGCAATCGCACTTTCGGGAGTTGGAAGTTCGATGAGAATGTCTTGCACTATCGATTACGGCAGAAATGATACAATTGATTGCGGAAAATAGAGAACAGCAGGGTCTACCTATGCTTAGGATGACACATCCAGAGGGTAGATTGCAGTCAGCTATGGGCCTTAACCGCAAGGTAGCAATCTGAGCATAGAAAGCATAGATGGGTGTAGGTAGAGGTTTGCCGACGCCCACTGGCTAATTTATTGTGAACCTTTAAAGGATCTGGTGGATTGCTCTAATAACTGCGCAAATTAAGCTAGAACGGAAATAGCATAAAAATTCAGTTGCTCCCCTACCTTGCTGTACGCCTTTAGAAGAAGCAGGGCATGTTGGCGGTCGTGACCGGTTTTGCTCAAGTTCAGTGTACTGTTGCCGACTCAGTTGCTCCCCAACTTCGTGGCTATGACTGCTTTGACTCGGACGTCTTTCCAACTCGCTTCTTACTCTGTTCTATTTGAACAGCTTAAGGCCGCAATTGTTGAGCTTGGCCGTAGCTATGTGCCACAGGGCATCCTGCTCACTGATGCACACCTGGGAGAAACAACCGCTTCGCTGCGGCCTTTTGTGGTGATTGTTGCGCCTGAATTTCGGGTTTTATTGCAAATCAATTCACATACGGATCAGCCAACACTGACCTTCAATCCTCAAGAAATAACCGCATTTCTGAAAAAGCTGAAATCTCAAGTTGCAAAGCAGTCTCCACTAAAAACTCAGCTCACCCAAGCCCTCGCCATTCAGCCCGCTGACTCTCCTCAGGGATCTCCGTTAGAACATCTCACTCAATCTTTATTTAGGGCAGCGCTCCAGACTTTAGAGCAAGCTCCACCACAGGCGATGCCGTTAAGTTGCCAACCCCTGATTGATGCCGCTTTGCACCAGAAGGTGAAGCAAGAGCAACTGGTCAATCAAGTCACGACTCAAATTCGGCAAAGTCTAGAGCTGCCGATGATTTTGCAAACCGCTGTGCATAAAGTGCGCGAGTGCTTAGATGTAGATCGGTTGCTCATTTATCAGTTCGATCCGCCTAGCGAGGTACGAACGAAACCCCAAGCGAATGTGGTGCTGCAACGGGGAAGAATTACCTATGAGTCTTGTGCCGATTCGTCTATTGGATTGATAAAGCAGTCTTTAGAAACGTCGCAGTGGGCAGGGAATGCTGCCGTATATCGTCAGTATCGCGATGGTAAGCCCTTGATTACTGCTGCGGTTCGCAATGCAGGCGAACTCTTGGATGGGCCTGCGGAATGGCTATACCAAAGTGGGGTGTGTGCCCAATTGGTGATGCCTCTGTTGGTGCAAGAGCAATTGTGGGGGTTGCTGATTGCCCATCGTAGAGATCCGTCCCGCACTTGGGAAACCAGCGAGATTGAATTTTTAGACCAAGTGACGGAGCACTTAGTTATTGCTATCCACCAAGCAGAGCTTTACCATCAGCTGCGACTGCAAAAGCAAACCCTAGAAGATCAAGTCAATCAGCGAACCCAAGAACTCCGGGCTTCTTTAGTGGAAACTCAAGCGGCCAATCGTGCCAAGAGTGAGTTTTTGGCCACCATGAGTCATGAGTTGCGCACCCCCCTAACCTGTGTGATTGGCATGTCGGCAACGTTAATCCGCTGGTCTTTAGGACCGCTCAACGACAAACAGCGCAGCTACTTGCAAACCATCCATGACAGTGGTGAGCATCTGCTGGAGTTGATCAACGATATTTTGGATTTTTCCCAGGCAGAGGCAGGCAAGGCAACACTCAATCTCAGTGAGTTTTCATTATCCAGCCTAGCCCAGCAGAGTGCGCAAACCCTCCGTTCTCAAGCAGAAAGTGGGGAAATTACACTGCGGGTGAATTTAAATATCCCCCCAGATCGCGATCGCTTTGTGGCCGATTCGCGGCGGGTCAAACAGGTATTGTTTAGTCTGCTGTCGAACGCAATTAAATTTACCCAAGTTGGGGGTGAAGTAACGCTACGGGTTTGGGTAGAAGCTAATTCTGCCATTTTCCAAGTGCAGGATAATGGCATTGGTATTCCGGCGAGTCAGCAGCCCCTTTTGTTCCAGAAGTTCCAGCAGCTTGATACCTCCTACCGCCGTGTTTACGATGGGGCAGGCCTAGGACTGGCCCTCGCCAAGCAAATTGTAGACCTGCATCAAGGCTGGATTGAGGTGAATTCTGTAGAGGGACAGGGATCTATTTTTACCGTTGAGCTGCCGAATCAACGTCTAGTTCACCGTCATAACGACGAACTGCGGCGATCGCGTTATACCACTGACTTAACCGCTCGGATTGTGTTGCTGGAAGACCATGAAGAAAGTGCAACCTTGATCTGCGAAATGTTGACGGCTGCTGGATACCATGTTGTGTGGTTGGTTGAAGATTCCACAGCCCTTGAACAAATTCAGTTTATTCAACCTGCAGCAGTGATTATTAGCCTCGATCAGCTGAATATCGAGCCAGGCGCGCTCCAACCTAACCCCAGCAGAAGTATCCGGCTGATTCAGCGCTTTCGGCAGCGCTTAGAAACCAAGACACTGAAGATTATTGCCCTCACTCCACCCGACTTTATGCAGGATCCGCAGTTTTTGTTAGCGGCTGGGGCTGATACGTATCTTCCGAAGCCATTAAACCCTGAATACTTGGTTCATAAGGTTGATATGTTACTGGCTAATATTGCCGACCCTACGGAATCCTAATGTTACGGCACTCCTGTTGCAGCAATTCAAAATTGTGACTGAACGATTCCCATCTGGGCGCGGCGATCCTGAAGGGTGATTTAATCTCTTGGCTCAGTGCCACGGTTGCGCCATAGATCGGGTAGTCGACGCAAGATTAAACTGCTGCGTAGCCACAGCTTGTGCGGTATCGCTGGAAATCCAGAGACAGTGGCACCAGGTGCGACATCTTGAATGACGCCTGCTTTGGCTGTAACAATTGCACCTGACCCAATGCTGAGCTTTTCTGATATGCCTGCCTGACCCGCTAGGACAACGCGATCGCCGATCTGCACGCCCCCTGCCAACCCCACTTGACTGACCAACACGCAGTGTTTACCAATCTGACAACCGTGACCGATTTGCACAAGGTTATCGATTTTGGTACCTTCTCCAATTCGTGTTTCATCCACGGCAGGGCGATCAATGGTGCTATTGCAGCCGACCTCTACCCGATCCTCTAAGACCGTCCGCCCCGACTGCGGCATCTTTTCCCAACCTGTGGCAGTAGGCACAAAGCCAAATCCCTCTGCCCCAATTACTGCTCCACTGTGAATCACACAGTCTCGACCAATTACCGACCGCTCATGGATCACGCAGTTGGCATGGAGCACACTGCGATCGCCAATCGTGGCTTGGGGATAGACCACCACATTGTCATGTAGAACCACTGCGTCTCCAATGGTCACACCCGCTTGCAACACAACATAGGCCCCCACCGCAACATTTGCCCCTAGCTGCACCGTCGGATCGATCTGTGCAGTGGGATGGATTGTTGCGTCCGGACGCCAGGGGGCATAAAACAGACCCAGCGCTTGCGCAAATAGTAGACGGGGCTGTGCAGTACTAATCCAAGCGATGCCCTTAGCCGTTGCGGCCGTAATCAACTCTGGCTGCTGCGGCACAATGACCACACTGGCTTGGGTCGAATGTAAATCGCTGCTAAAGCCTGAATGTTCAACAAAGGAAACATCGCCCACTGTGGCCCGAGATAGGGCAGCAACACCAGCCACGTCAGGATTTAAGGCAGCATGGGTTGCTAGACTCGTTTGCGAGGGCGGCACCCCTAACTGGCTAACCAAGTCTTGAAACTTCATAGAATACGGGGTGAGAACGGTAAACTCGCGTGCAGACGTTAGGGCAATACCACCCAGTCTTTAATCAACCACTGGTCATTTTGCCGAGCCAGTCGGTATTCGACGCGATAGCTGTCGGCCTTGGAGTTTGCCGTATCTACCTTGCCGTTGTCGTATGTCTTACGCGTCTCTTTCACCAGTGCCTGCACTGAAGCCTGGTTTGCACCGTTCGGTTTGACCGCTTGGATATCGACGCTGTCTAGGTTGTATTCCAAATAGACCCGATTTGATTTGTCATCGGAAACTTGCCGTTTCCAGTCCGATAACACTGGATCTGCTAGCACTTGGCTGAGCTTAGAGGTGTCGTACTGCTGCCCCCTCGATGTTGCCTTAATAGACTGCCAGTTCTCAATCACTTGCGCTGCATCTGCTTTAGAAAGGACAGAACTCGTTGATGAAGCTGCGGGGGATCGGGTTGGCAAGGCGCTAGGAGTAGACGATGCAGTTCCTGATGGTGAACCACTGGCCGAAGGTGTGGCTGTGGTCGTAGGGGTTGCAGTGGGGCTTTGGCTCGCAGCCGTTGGCGAAGGCAAACTGGGGGTAGGACTTGGACTAAAGCTAGGCGAAGCGGTGCCTAAGGGGAGATCTGGGCTGGCGGTCTCCGTGGGTTTCATCCATCGGCTGAGGGCCATTGCACCCACAACAAAGCCGGTCATGATTAGTAAACCAATGGCCCAAGGAATCCATCCCATCGATTTAGCGGGTTTAGAGTTGGGCTGTCGTCCGCTGCGCTGTTTTACCTTTTTACGGAGTTCTTGGGTGGGAGGCGTTCCTGCAGTAGAAGCTTTGGCTCTTGCACGTTGAGGACGCGAGGATCCAGCAGCCTCTGCACTACCAGCTAAGGGGGCTACTGAACGGGGATCGGATGCTTTGGCGGTTGAACGCTGTACCGTTGGTTCTAATACAGCGGCTGAGTCGAAGATTCCATCCAGGGGATCATCTGCGACAAACGGTTGCGAGGCGGGAGCGGCTGTGGTTGAGGGATTTACTGGCGCAGAAGCGGGTGTAGAGGTATTGGCAGGGTCGGCTTGCCAACTGGGGTCATCAGTGGCGATCGCCGGAACTTTCTTGATATGTGTAGTGGTACTGGCGGCGGTTTTGAATTCTAGCTCGCTTAATGCCTTTTGAATTGCGGGATCATCAAAATAGGATTGGAGCGACACCGGCTTGCCTGCCAAGTCCCGAAAATAAGGATAGACTTCATGCTGTAGCCAATTTTCTGTGTAGAGGTAGAGGCCAGGAATCAGATCAGGCGCACCTTCAGAATATTGACGTAAAAACTCTAGGGATTCTTGATCTTGAGTGAGCAACACACTCTTATGGGCTGCTTCGGGCTGCCCCAACAGCAACCAACACATGCCTTGTTCAATCGCAATGTCTTGGCGAT
>DATNQK010000526.1:0-6329 GCA_036704065.1 Stenomitos sp. | reverse complement strand
ATGAATTGATACTCACTGTAGAAGATCTGGATTTATCAAAACTAAAATCTATTCAACCCAGCTCCCTCTGCTCAATTTTTAAGATGGGGTTCATTGCCTCTTTCTTCCCGTATCCCAAGCCCGTTTTGTAAATATTGTTGGGGTTGGTGGTGTAAGTAGTTCTAGGGTGGCGAGATTTCCTGGTTTTTCGGGTGCTTGAGGTTCATTATGCACTTTGTCAACATAAAACTTGCCATTCTTAAATTGCGGCACCGATAGTTTTGGCCTCATGCTTGTATGCTCTGAAGACATTTGGGGCAATAAGGGCAGAGTCTGTCAAAATTAAAACCGTAAACCATTGGTCTTAACGCTGCTCCATGCTAACGGTCGCTCTTCCCAAAGGTGCATTGCTCAAGGACTGCATTCGCCTTTTCCAGTCTGTGGGTCTGGACTTTAGTGCATTCCTTGATGCCAGTAACCGCCAACTTCAAATTACTGACCCAACAGGTCGTGCTCAAGCGCTATTGGTACGGACTCACGATGTGCCTGTCTATGTGGAGTATGGTCAGGCCCAGCTGGGAATTGCTGGCTATGATGTGCTCAGGGAAAAACAGCCCAATGTGGCTCAACTTAGAGATCTTGGCTTTGGGTTTTGTCGCCTATCTGTTGCGGTGCGCAGTTCTAGCCCTTACCGCTCAGCTTTGGATCTGCCGCCCCATAGTCGTGTGGCTTCTAAGTTTGTGCATTGTGCGCGGGAGTATTTTGACCAGATTGATATTCCAGTAGAAGTTATTCCGCTTTACGGCTCAGTGGAATTGGGGCCTATTACAGGTATGTCGGAAGCCATTGTTGATTTGGTTTCTACGGGGCGTACGCTCAAAGAAAATGGCCTTGTAGAGTTGGAAGTCCTGTATGAGAGCACAGCCCGTCTGATTGCACATCCTCTGAGCTATCGCCTGAATACAGATGGGTTGCGCGATTGGGTGGAGCAATTACAATCGACCACTGTTTAAGTAGCCCTAATCACATTCACGATAGTTTTGGCGAATCGGTTGTGTGTCCGGCACAAGGTTCGTTGATCGATTAGGATTGCTCTATGACTGATGCGACTTTTTCTCCTTCCGCTGCCTCGAAGCAGGGCGCGCCCCGTTCCAATGATTGGCGACTTTTTTTGCGTATTGTTCCTTACGCACGGCCCTATACCCGGACCTTGTTGGTTTCTGGTATCTTGCTGATTCCTCTCTCTTTGGCTAGTGCGATACAGCCGCTCCTAATTGGTCAGGCGATCGCCCTTTTGCGCGATGAGCCCACCGTGTATCCCTTTATAAAGGCAGCAGGCTTGAGTGGTGGCCTTAATTGGCTCAGTGGCCTATTGCTGGTCACGGTGTTATTCCGGTTTGGCTTGCAGGCTATTCAGGGATATTTAGTCACCAAGGTGGGTCAGCAAATTACGAATGATATTCGCAATGACCTGTTTCGCCATGTTTTATCCTTGGCGGCACGCTTCTTTGATCGAACTCCCGTCGGACGACTCATTACCCGACTAACCAGCGATGTAGAAGCGTTAGGTGATGTGTTTGCCACCGGAGCAATTGGCATTGTCAGTGATTTGTTTTCGATTCTGACAATTGTCGTGACCATGTTTTTAACGCAGTGGGAGTTGGCGTTACTGCTAACCCTGCTGCTGTTGCCCATCAGCGGCCTGGTTTGGTATTTCCAGTACGAGTACCGTAAGGCAAATTACCGTTCGCGCGAGGAGTTGTCTTCTCTAAATTCCATGCTGCAGGAGAACTTGGCAGGCATTAATGTCGTGCAGCTTTTCCGTCGCGAGCAGTTCAACAGTCGGTTATTCCGTGACAACAATGCCAGATATATTCATGCAGTTGATCGCACCATTTTTTTTGATGCCGCGGTGTCGGCGACGCTGGAGTGGGTGGGTCTAATTGCGATCGCAGGGGTACTGTGGCTTGGCGGCACCAGAATTCTCAACGCCACCTTAACCTTTGGCACGCTTTCGACTTTTATTCTGTTTGCGCAACGCTTGTTTAATCCGTTGCAGCAGCTGGCTGAAAAATTTACCTCAATTCAGTCCGGCTTCACCGCTGTTGAGCGCATCAACGATCTCCTCAATCAGCCGGTTGATATTCGGGATGCACAAGTTCCGCGATCGCTACCTCAAGCCAAATCTGTGGCTCAAGGCGAAGTTGTGTTTCGGGATGTATGGCTCGCTTACAAAGACGATGACTACGTCCTCAAAGGATTAGACTTTACCCTACGACCGGGTGAAAAAGTAGCCATTGTTGGCCCTACGGGGGCTGGCAAAAGTTCTGTTATCCGTCTGCTTTGCCGCCTGTACGAAGCAACCAAGGGCAGTATTACGGTCGATGGTATTGATGTTCGTGAAGTGCCCCAAACCGAGTTGCGGCGCTATATTGGGGTGATTTTGCAAGATAGCTTTTTGTTCGCAGGGGATGTTAAAAGCAACATTGCTCTCGGTGAGAACTATGCCTTAGCCCAGATTCAAGCCGCAGCGGAGCAAATGAACATTGCTCCCTTCATCGACATCCTGCCAGAAGGGTATAACACCCTCCTGCGCGAACGCGGCACCAATCTTTCTGCGGGCCAAAAGCAACTCTTAGCCTTTGCGCGTGCTGCTATTCGAGACCCCCGTATTCTAGTTCTCGATGAAGCGACAGCAAACCTAGATGTGGGGACTGAAGCATTGATTCAAGAGGCTTTAGGCCGCTTACTCGTGAATCGAACTGCGATTATTATTGCTCACCGCTTGTCCACGATTCGAAATGTGGATCGTATTTTGGTTTTGCGTCAGGGTGAACTAGTAGAGTCAGGTTCCCATGATGACCTGATGCATTTGAATGGAGTATATGCCAACCTCTACCGCCTGCAAATGCTGGGTCAAGATCTCTAATTAAGGCAGGGCTGCTGTGAATTTGCCACAGCCTGTGGGCAATCTCTGCCAGCGCTGAAGGTTTTGCCGAGGAAACAATTACAGAAGGAAATACACTGCACCCCCATACTGGATGCTCGATGACGCGACAGTCCCCGCTGGGCACTAATGGATACCCTAAAACGGCTTGCACCACCGCGGCATCATCTAGGGTCAGACGTCCACATTGGGAGTAGAATGGTGCGCCAGTCCGTGGATCAAATCCCTCGGCAGCGTACCCTTGTTGGTGCAGTTGTAGAATTAGGGTTTTTGCTAACGACAGAAAGCGGCGGCGTAGACGTCGTTTTTGTAATTCTGTTTGGGATGAGGTGTGGTTGAGCTGAACGGTGCAGGGTTGCAAAACCACCATTAATGACGACACATCAACTTTCCAGTCGGGCAATAGGTCTGCCTGATGGTGATGGATGAAGTTGCTTGGTTGATGAATCGAATATTGCAAACCAATCATGGCATGACCCAAGCCAAAGGGTCGTTTTTAGGCAATTAAGTTCAGCATACGTTGAATTTACAGTTACAACCAGTCAGAAATCGGATTATTGCCTGTACTATACAAAGTTAGTTTAAAATTTTCCTGGAAATTTGTTTACTATGGACAGATCTAAAGCACAAATTGCCTTAACACTTTCTTTGGTTTTAGGGTTGTCTGCTTGCAGCAGCTTGAACCAAGTTTCGCAGATGGATGTAAAAAAGACCGCAGAAAATGCGCAGCAGGCGATTACTGCTCTCGCAAACTCAAAGGATGGTCTTTTAACCTTAAAGGATGATGTTTCCCAAACTGTGACTGCTGTTAAGGCGGGTGATTATGGCAAAGCGCAGCAGCAATTTAGTAAGGTGCAAGAGACTTGGAAAGGATTAGAGGGTGCCTTAAAAACTGTCTCCGCTGAGAAAACTGCAGAGGCTCAAACGAAGATTGAGACTGTAGGCACAGAACTGAAAGCAGCAAAGCCTGATGCCACAAAAATTACAGCAGATCTGCAAGACTTAGGTAAATCCATCAGCGGTTTTGCAATGGGCGGTGGCGCAATGTTGGCTCCAGATGCGCAGTCGAATTTAAAGGCGATGGAAGCAGATTTAGAGAAGGCAGCCAAAGCCGTTGATGCAGAAAACTTCAGTGCGGCCAAAACGGATTTTGGCAATGCTCGGCAAGCTTGGTTTAAATTTGGCGGCAGTGTGAAACAGCAGTCGGCTGAAACTTATCAAAAGCTAGATGACGGGATGAAGACTGCCCATGCTGCCTTAAATGCAGCCAATCCTCAAAAGGATGCGGTGGCAAGCGATATCAAGGCGCTGTCTACAGAGTTGGAACAGCTCTCTGGCAGCAAGTAAACCAGATTCCAGTTTGAGGAAGCTGCTCCTCGGTCTTGAAAGCCAGGGGGGAGGTGAGCAGCTTTCGACCGCTACTGGTTTTTTCTGAAGCTGATCCAAAATCTGAGCCGTGGCCTGATGCTGGTTAACTCTGCCACGTGCCGTGAAAACGGATGGGAATGGGCTGTGGTAACTCTAAACGACAAACTGGACCGTCAGCGAATGAATGATGGTTGTAGATCCAAACTTCGCTTGCATGGCGTTGGGCATCGTACACGACACTTAAAATCCAATTACTGTCGTCTTGATAGGGATGGGGGACAACCAATGGCTCGCTAGGATAGCGCGAGGGGCCGAGATCTGACCAAGTCCAGCGATCGCATTTGTGGTCAAAGTATGCGATCGCATCAAATAAGTCTGTGGCGTTTGCGGTACTTGAGCGCGCAGTGAGGTAAGTATAACGAGACGGCTGACCAACCTGCCGAGGATCTACCTGGGGAAATTCACAATTCACGTCCCCCAGTTGAGCGGTTCCTGTGATTTGGGCCGTTTGAGGATTAATCCAAAGTCGCGAAAGATGCCCAGGTGCAGCGGTTTGTGGTTTGCCTGAAGGCACTTCGCTCAGAAATTGGTTGGTTGTAAAGTCTGGATACTGCACCATATCCACCACCACTTGTCCTTGCCCATCGACATAGCCGTTGCTGAAGTGCCATTGAAACCAAGGCGAGGCTTCGGCTTGCGCGATCAGTGTCAATGTCTCGCGATCTACTACCAGGATCTGAGTGCCCCGTTTCGGCTGCCAGCGCATCGCTTCACTATAAGATTGCCAGTTCAGTAGAACAGGCAGAGGACTGATGCTAATCGGCGGGATGACAAAGATTAAATAGGGGCCTGCCAGGACGCAATCATGAATCAGGGGAATATGGGGCAGGTTGATACGCCCCCGTTGGCGGATCTGTCCTTGGCGATCGCAACGATACAGATGCAACGCAGTTTTGGCCCCTATCTTTACACCAAAGTTGTAAATTTCCTGGGTGTGCGGGTCAATTTTGGGATGGGCAGAAAAGGCTTCGCCAGGAGCCAGGGTTTGCAAGCCATCTAGGCCGTGGGTTTCAAGGGTGTGCAAGTCCAATGCATGAGGAAACCCACCCTCCCATAGTGCGAGCAGGCGATCGCTCAAGGCAAGCACAGATGTATTGGCGGCATTTTTAGTTTTTGAGGCAGAGGGCTGCCAGAATGGGCCAGAGCTACGACGTCCATATCCACCATACAGGAATCGCCCTGCTTCTTCTTCGGCCTGATAGCCTACGGTGCGTACACGCCGATGGGTTCCCACGGCAGTCGCACCATCAAAGTGAACTGCTAACACAGAACCATCACCGTCAAACCAATGATGAATGGTTTCTCCGTTGCGCTGAAACAACGAAGGACCGTTGAAGTATAAGCTACCCTTCAGATCCGAGGGCAAATGACCCGCAACCACATTTAAAGGCGTGAGCGGGAATTCATCTCCCGGTTCAGTAAAAGAGCGAGCCCAATCTGCAAGACCCACAGAAAGGGAAGAGGATTGTGGCGTAGACATCACACCTCAGAACGGACAACAGGCAATGTAGGATACTGCCAACGCATTGGTTCCATGGAGCACAGCTTTATACAGGTTTTATCGTAGCTAAAATGACCATATCTTGCAGATCGTAAGCACTGGATCGTGTATCGGTTACTCCAAGCTCAAACAAAATGATGGCCTGAGTTTGGGGGTCGGGCAGGTGAATGACCCCATTAGAGTCGATTAGCTCAATCGGGTTGCCATTTTGATCTTTATAGCCTTTGAGGAAATCTTTAACCGATAACCCTCCACCAAAGGCGGCACGAGCGGGTGCAACTTGACCGTCTGATAAAACCTTAACTTGTACAGGGTTGGTTATCGAGTTAAAGCCGGTCCCACTGACTCTCTCTGCATCACACGTATTGTAAGGGTTTGGGGTCTCTCCAGGTGGCACCCATCCTGTAAAGTCGACGGTTGTACCAGCGGGTTGATTGGGAAAATTATAAGTTAAGTAAGTTTGGGTGTGGTCGT